>CAYLMS010000337.1:0-2375 GCA_964384455.1 uncultured Microbacterium sp.
CCACGCCCGTGGGGAACACGACCCCTACGTCGTGACGGTGAACGAGATCGTCGGCCACGTCGACGGGCGCGTGTGCCTGCTCGTCGATGACATGATCGACACCGGCGGCACGATCGTGAAGGCGGCGCAGGCGCTGAAGGCCAGCGGCGCCGAGCGCGTCATCGTCGCCGCCACGCACGCCGTGTTCAGCGACCCGGCCGCCCAGCGGCTGCAGGACGGCGCGATCGACGAGGTGGTCGTCACCGACACCATCCCGCTGGCGCCCGAGAAGCGCTTCCCGGCGCTCACGATCCTGCCGATCGCGCCGCTGCTGGCCCGCGCCATCCACGAGGTGTTCGAGGACGGCTCGGTCACCAGCATGTTCGACGGGGCTGCGTAGGCGAGGGATGCCGCGGCACGCCGCGCGGCGCAGCGCCCGGGCCGCCGCATGATCACGCTGATCGCCCTACGCGGCCGACTGCTCGCGGCGCTCGGGCGCTACTCGATGTACCGCCTGGTGCTCGGTTCGCTCGGACTGCTCGCCCTGCTCACGCTCGGGCTGTCGCTGTTGGGGCTGGTCGCGCCGCGGCCGCTCGACCTGCTCGCCGCGGCCGCGGTGCTGACGGTCGTGTCGGCAGCGGTCGACGCGCTGGCGCACGCGCTGCTGCGGCGGCGCTGGCGACCGGAGTCATCGCTGATCACGGCCGGCATCCTGCTGTTCGTGGTCGGCCCCACGACCGCGCCGGCCGGCCTCGCCGGCATCGCGCTGGCGGCCGCCGGCGCCTCGGCCTCGAAATACCTGCTGGCCTGGCGCGGCCGGCATCTGCTCAATCCCGCCGCGGTCGGGGCGGCGGTGCTGGGGATCGTCGCGGCGGCCGGGGTGCTGCCCGCCGCCGGCTCATGGTGGGTCGGCACTCCCGTGCTCGCCGGTCCGGTGATGCTGCTGGGCGCCGCGGTCGCGGTGCGCGCGGAGCGGGTGCTGTCGGTGTCGCTGTTCGTAGTGGTCGCCACGATCGCGGGCACCGCGGCCACGATGATCCAATACGCCCAGGCCGGGCTCGCCGTGGACGCGGCGGCGGCGCTGGGCTCTGCACTGCTCGCCTCGCCCGTGCTGTTCCTCGGCGCGTTCATGCTGACCGAACCGCTGACCCAGCCGCCGCGGCGGTGGCAGCGGCTGACGGTGGCGGGCGTGGTCGGAGTGCTCGCCGGCTGGCCGGTGACGGTCGCGGGGGTGGGGCTCGGGGCGGAGCGGGCGCTGCTGCTGGGCAATGTGCTCGCGTTCGGCTTCGCGGTGCGCGCGGCCGTGCGGCTCACGCTCGTCGAACGCGTCGCCGAGAGCCCGACCGTGCGCTCCCTGCTGTTCCGCGCCTCCCGGGCGTTCGCGTTCCTGCCCGGCCAGTACCTCGAACTCGACGTGCCGCATCGGCGCGCCGACGCGCGCGGCACCCGGCGCGAGTTCAGCATCGTCTCGGCGCCGGAAGACCTGCCGCTGGTGCGGATCGCGTTCCGCGAGACCACCGCAGGCACGCGGTCCAGCTACAAGCGGGCGCTGGCGCAGGTGCACCCGGGTAGCGCTCTGGCGATCACCGGGGTGTGGGGCGATTTCGTGCTGCCCGCCGATCACGCTGCGCCCGTGCTGCTGGTCGCGGCAGGGATCGGCGTGACCCCGTTCGTGTCGCAGTTGCGGCACGCTCGCCTGGCCGGCCGGGCGCGGGATGTGGTGGTGGCCTACGTCGCCGCGGCGGCGAGCGAACTCGCCTTCCGAAGCGAGCTCGAAGCCTCGGGCGCCGGCGTGCTGGTGTTCACGCCCGACGATCCGGCGCCGCTGGCAGCCGGCTGGACGTGGATGCAGGGCGCGCGCCTCGACGCCGCGGCGCTCCAGCGAGCGGTGCCCGATCTCGCGGCACGGCACGCCTTCGTCTCGGGCCCGCCCGGCCTGATCGCCGACCTCGCGCCCGCACTGGCCCGTGCGCACGCGGTGACCACCGACGCGTTCCCCGGCTACTGAACCGCCGCCGGCGTCTGATCCTGCGGCTGCGTATCGGACTCGGCCGACCCCGCCGGCACCGGATCGACCGGGCGGGCGTGCAGCCGCACCGTGAACGCCGTGTCGCCCGGCGACGAGGCGACCGCGATGGTGCCATGGTGCGCGTCGACGATGGCCTTCACGATCGACAGCCCGAGCCCGGTGCCGCCGGTCTGCCGCGCGCGGGAGCGGTCGGCGCGCGCGAAGCGCTCGAACAGCTCGTCGGCTACGGCCGGATCGATGCCGGGGCCGTCGTCGTGCACGGTGAGCACCGCGTCATCGCCGTCGCGCGCCAGCACCAGCGTGATCGTGGTGCCTTTAGGGGTGTGCGTGCGGGCGTTCGCGAGCAGGTTGGCCACCACCTGGTGCA
>CAYLMS010000338.1:0-2371 GCA_964384455.1 uncultured Microbacterium sp.
GTCGTCGCCGTCAGCGACTACATGCACGCCGTGCCCGATCAGATCCGCCCGTGGGTGCAGCACCGCTTCGCGACCCTCGGCGCCGATGGCTTCGGTTTCTCCGACACACGTGCCGCCGCACGCCGCTCTTTCGCGATCGACGGACCCTCGATCGTGGTGCGCACCCTGCAGTCCCTCGCCGAGGAGGGTGCGGTCGACCGTGGGCTCGCCGCCGCCGCGATCGAACGCTACCGGCTGCACGACGTCACCGCGGGCACGAGCGGCAACGCAGGCGGCGAGAGCTGAGCGGGATGTACTCGCCTCCCGCATCGATGGACAAGACCGAGACCCTCGCCTGGCTGCGACGCATCTCGGGAGATCTCGCGACCGCCACGCTGCGCCGGCTGGAGGAATCGCTGGGCTGGTATGCGCAGATGCCGCCGGCGCGCCGCTCTGCGGTGGGGCTGGTGGCCCAGGCCGGCATCACCTCGTTCATCCAGTGGTATGACGACCCGGGTTCGACGCCCTGGATCGCCGCCGACATCTTCGCCGCCGCGCCGCGCGAGCTGCTGCGCAGCGTGAGCCTGCAGCAGACGCTGCAGCTGATCCGGGTCACCGTGGAGGTGACCGAGGAGCGGGTGGCCGGCAAGGGCGAGCATCTGCGCGAGGCGATCCTGCTGTATTCGCGCGAAGTGGCATTCGCCGCCGCCGACGTCTACGCGCGCGCCGCTGAGGCGCGCGGGCTGTGGGATGCCCGCCTGGAGGCGCTGGTCGTCGACTCGATCCTCACCGGCGAGACCGACGAAGAGCTGCCGAGCCGGATCGCGGCGCTCGGCTGGCACGGCCACGGAGAAGTGTGCGTGCTCGTGGGCACGACGCCCGCACAGTTCGACGTCGACCAGTTGCGCCGGATGGCCCGCAAGCTGGGCGTGGACGTGCTGATCGGGGTGCAGGGGTTTCGGCTCGTGCTCGTGATCGGTCGCTCCCAGCCCGAGGATCGGGTCGCCGACGAGGTGACCGGCGGGCTGCCGTTCATCGAGATCGCGCGCGAGCTCGAGCCGGCTTTCGGCCCCGGGTTCCTGGTGATCGGGCCGCCCGTCGCCGCGCTGGTCGATGCGAGCCAGAGCGCACGCGCGGCACTGGCCGGCTTCGCCGTGGCGCGGGCGTGGCGCGGCGCGCCGCGACCGGTCGAGGCCGACGACCTCCTGCCCGAGCGCGCGCTGGCGGGCGACCCCCTGGCCAAGCAGACGCTGGTCGAGCGCATCCATCGTCCCCTGCAGGCACACTCGACCGATCTGCTCACCACGCTGTGGAGCTATCTCGACAACGGCCGCTCACTCGAGGCGACGGCGCGCGAGCTGTTCGTGCATCCGAACACTGTGCGCTACCGGCTCAAGCGGGTCAGCGACGTGATCGGCTGGGATGCCACCGGACCGCGTGAGGCGCTGATCCTGCAGACCGCGCTCGTGCTCGGTGCGATCGGCGCCGCTGATTCGCGGCGGCGCGCACCTGCCGCGCGACGGCCGCTGGTGTGACGTTGCCGACGCGCACAAAGCATCTGGCTATTCTTGTGACAACACCACCGCAAGGGGCACCCTCATGATTGGCAGACTGGAAAAGTGATCGTCGTCGTCTGCCCTGGGCAGGGCTCGCAGACCCCCGGATTCCTCAGTCCCTGGCTCGAGCTCGACGGGGTGAGCGCCCGGCTCGCGGAGTTCTCGGTCGCGTCGGAGGTCGACCTCGTCGCGCACGGCACGCATTCGGATGCCGCCGTCATCCGCGACACCAGAATCGCGCAGCCGCTGATCGTCGCTGCCAGCATCATCGCCTGGGAGCAGCTGCACCGCCGGAGCGCGCACAGCGCGGGACGTGTGGGCGGCGTGGCCGGTCACTCCGTCGGCGAGTTCGCCGCGCTCACAGCGGCCGGCGTGCTCAGCGCCGACGATGCGATGCGGCTGGTCGGGGTGCGCGGGCGCGCCATGGCGCATGCCGCGGCGTTCGAGCTGACCAGCATGAGCGCCGTGGTCGGCGGTGAGCCGAGCGAGGTGCTCGCCCGCATCGACGACCTCGGACTCACCGCGGCCAACCTCAACGGCGGCGGTCAGATCGTCGCGGCCGGTGGGATCGGGCCCCTCGACGCCCTTGCCAGCGAGCCGCCGGCGGGCGCGCGGGTGATCCCGCTGCAGGTGGCCGGGGCGTTCCACACCGTGTACATGGCTCCCGCGGTGGAACGATTGCGCACCGCGGCGGCCACCGTCGCCACGGCCGATCCGACGATGAGCCTGTGGACGAATCACGACGGCTCGCTCGTCGGCACGGGACGGGCGGCGCTCGACCTCGTGGTCGGTCAGGTGGCCTCACCGGTGCGCTGGGATGCGTGCATGGCGTCGTT
>CAYLMS010000339.1:0-2367 GCA_964384455.1 uncultured Microbacterium sp.
GGTCACTGCTACGGACGATCCAGCAGCGCTTCGAGGTGGCGCCAGGTGCCGGCGACCCCCGGGTGCAGCGGCAGGTGCGGCACGGCCCGACGCCGGACCCAGCGGGCGTCGTCGGCCTCGGACGACACGAGCCGGGGCTGCCAGTCGCCCGCGCACCGCGCCACGAACGTGACAT
The DNA here is from genome assembly GCA_964384455.1 of uncultured Microbacterium sp. Classification (GTDB taxonomy): domain Bacteria; phylum Actinomycetota; class Actinomycetes; order Actinomycetales; family Microbacteriaceae; genus Microbacterium. The sequence continues at coordinate 176 of CAYLMS010000339.1, forward strand.
ACGACCAGTACCCGAAGTCGAGCGTGTGCGATCCGGTGATCCGAAGGTCGTGAGCGGGCACGGCATGCTCCTCGGCGGCCTCGCGCAGGGCGGCGTCGAGCGCGGTCTCGCCGCGGGCACGGGCGCCCCCGGGCAGCCCCCACGTGCCGGGGTGGTGGCACCATGACGCCCGCAGCTGCAGCAGCACCTCGCCGTGCGCGTTCTGCACGAGGATGCCGGCCGCGCCGAACTCGCCCCAGAAGCTGCCGTGCTCCCCGCTCGCCCAGCCGTCGGACCCCACGGTCTGCTCCCTCCGTCAGCGGAATGCGGGCATCACCTGATCGATGAACAGCTGCAGCGACCGCTTCTTCTGCTCGTGGCTGAGGCTGTTGTCGCTCCACAGGCTGAACTCGGTGACCCCGAGCTGCTCGTAGTCGCGCAGCCTGTCGATGACCTCGGCCGGCGTGCCGATCATCGCTGTGCGGTGCAGCGACTCGGGGGAGAACTCCGGCCGGTCAGCGAACTTCTCCTCGGGGCTCGGGTCGAGGAAGCCGTTGCGCGGGGTCGTCTTGTTGCCGAACCAGGCGTCGAACGTGCGGTAGAACCTCTGGATGCCCTCGGCGGCGGGGCGCCAGCCCTCCGGGTCGTCCGCCGCGTGCACGAAGGTGTGCCGCAGCACCATCAGGTCGGGGCGCTGCACGATCTCGGGGTGCGCGGCGATCGCCGTCTCGAACTTGCCGACGAGGTCGACGACCTCCTCGTCTCCCTTCATCAGCGGCGTCACCATGACGTTGCAGCCGTTGGCCACGGCGAAGTCGTGCGACGCGGGGTCGCGGGCCGCGATCCACATCGGCGGGTGCGGCTGCTGCACGGGCTTGGGCACGCTGGTCGAGGTCGGGAACTGCCAGATCTGCCCGTCGTGGGCGTAGTCGCCGGCCCACAGCCGGCGCACCGCGGGGACCAGCTCGCGCAGGTGTGCGCCGCCGTCGCCGGCGGGCATGCCGCCCGCCATCCGGTCGAACTCGAACTGGTAGGCGCCGCGCGCGAGGCCGACTTCGGCGCGACCGTCGCTGATGACATCCAGCAGCGCCGTCTCACCGGCCGCGCGCAGCGGATTCCAGAACGGTGCGATGATCGTGCCCGCGCCGAGCCGGATCCGCTCGGTGCGCGCGGCCAGATAGGCCAGCTGCAGCATCGGGCTGGGCGAGATGGTGTACTCCATCGAGTGGTGCTCGCCGATCCACACCGTGCTGAATCCGCCCGCCTCGGCCAGCAGCGTGAGCTCGGTCAGGTCGTCGAACAGCTGCTGATGCGAGATCGACTCGTCCCAGCGCTCCATGTGGACGAACAGTGAGAATCTCATGGTTCCCTCCTTGTCGGCGCGCTGTGCGCGGCGGTGCTGCGATCGCGTTCTGCGATCGTGATGTCGTTGCGGGACCAGTGCTCCCGCTCCACCTCCCGCACGATGACGGTGATGTTCTCCGGGGCCGCCTGCACGCACCGTTCGGCGGCCTCGTGCAGTGCTGCGATGAAGGCGCGCAGCTGCTCGGGGCTGCGCCCGCGGGCGATGGACACGTCGATGAGCGGCATGGGATGCCTCAGCCGCGCATGACGAACGGGTCGGCGACGGGTCCCTCGTCGGTGTTGATCCAGACGCTCTTGAGCCGGGTGTATTCGTTCATCGACTCAAGGCCGTGCTCGATGCCGACGCCGGAGTTCTTGAACCCTTGACGCGGCGACATCGGCGACATCGCACGATAGGTGTTCACCCAGACGGTGCCGGCCTCCAGGCGCCGCGCCATCCGGTGGGCACGGGCCAGGTTCTGCGTCCACACGCCTGCGGCGAGCCCGTAGTCGCTGTCGTTGGCCATCGCGATCAGTTCGTCCTCGGTCTCGAACGGCATGATCGCGGCCACGGGTCCGAAGATCTCCTCGCGCACGACCCGCATCGAGTTCGTCACGTCGGTGAGCACGGTCGGGGCGTAGAAGTAGCCGGGCAGAGCGACATCCGGCCGCTGTCCGCCCGCGTGCACCGTGGCGCCCTCCTCGGCGCCGAGGCGCACGTAGGAGTCGACCTTCGCGAGCTGGTCGGCGAAGGCCAGCGGGCCGAGCTCGGTCTGCTCCAGCAGCGGGTCGCCGATGCGGATCGAGCGGGCGCGCTCGGTGACGTGCTCGAGCAGCTCGTCGTACACGGCACGGTGCGCGAACACGCG
>CAYLMS010000340.1:0-2366 GCA_964384455.1 uncultured Microbacterium sp.
GCGCATCAGCAGCGAGTTCCAGCCGAGCGCGAGGGTCATCAGCGTGAGTCCGGGAACGAGCAGCACGCGAGGATCGACCCGGTCGAGGATCTTGCCGGCGATCGGCGAGAGCACGCCGGCGGCGAGCGCCATCGGCACCATCAGCAAGGCCGACTCGGTGGGGGTGAGGCCGCGCGCGAGCTGCAGGTAGAACATGTAGGGCAGCGACATGCTGGTCACCACGAAGCCGACGATGGCGATACCGCCGTTGGTGACCGAGAAGTTGCGGTCGCGGAACAGCCGCAGCGGCACCAGCGGCTCGCTGCGCGTCTTCGCCTGCTGCAACACGAACAGCGCGAGCACCATCACGCCTGTGGCGATCATCGCCCAGATCCAGCCGGCCCAGGCGTTCTTCTGCCCCTCCTGCAGTCCGAACACGATCAGGAACAGCGCGGTGGCGCTGAGCACCACCCCGAACATGTCGAACCGGTGCGGATGCGTCTCGAGCCTCGGCACGAGGATCGCCGCCAGCACGAACCCGATCACCCCGACCGGCAGGTTGACGAAGAAGATCCACTCCCAGCCGAGGCTGTCCACGAGCAGTCCGCCGGCCAGCGGGCCCGCGAGCATGGCGACCCCGGATGCCGCCCCCCACAGCCCCATCGCCGCGCCGCGCTGATGTGCGGGGAAGGTGCGGGTGATCACGGCCATCGTCTGCGGAGTGATCATCGCTGCGCCCAGCCCCTGCACGGCACGGAACGCGATCAGCATGCCGAGCGAGGTCGACAGCCCGCAGCCGAGCGAGGCGAGGGTGAAGATGGCGAGCCCGGTCAGGTAGATGTACTTCGGGCCGAACCGGTCGCCGAGTCGGCCGGTGATCAGCAGCGGCACCGCATAGGCGAGCAGGTACGCGCTCGTGACCCACACCACGTTGTCGAGATTGGTGGTGCTGGGGTCGAGCGCCGCCTTGATCGCCGGGTTCGCCACCGACACGATCGTGGTGTCGACGAGGATCATGAAGAAGCCGATGACCATCGCCCACAGGGCGGGCCACGGGCTGCGGGGCGAGGTGCCCAGCCGCATGGCGGCGGTCTCGGTCTGGGTGGTCTGCTCGGTCATTGCCTGGCCGCCTCTCGGTCTGCGGGGTCGTGGGCGGGGGCGGCTGCGGATGCGCCGTCCCAGTCGAAATCGGGATGCTCCAGCTGGGTCAGCAGCTCATCGAGCCACGCGAGTTCGGCGCGGAGCAGCGCCGCCTCGCGGCCCACCTCGAGCAGATACTGCTCGGGCACGAGCTTCGCGCGTGCGGCGCGCAGTCCATCGTCGTGCAGCTGGTGCGCAGCGGCGAGCTCGTGGCGGCGGGCGCGCAGCAGGTCGACCACATCGGAGCGCTGCAGGTTGTGGCACTCGGCGAGCGCCACCCGGAACTGCTCGGGACGATCGATGCGGCTCAGCTCGCGCCACAGCCAGTCCGCGACCGTCTCGCGACCGGCATCCGTGAGTGTGTAGGTGGTGCGCTCGGGCCGGTTGCCCTCGCGGTCGACGCCGACCTCGGCGAGCAGGCCCGCCTTCTGCAGCCGCCCGACGGTGTGGTACAGCGTGCCGGCCGTGACCGTGACGATCCGGTCGTCGCGGCGCTGGCGCAGCACGCGCTGCATCTCGTAGGGATGCATGTCGGCCTCGCGCAGCAGCCCGAGCACCATGACTCCGAGCGGAGTGAGTCGGTCGCACGCGTCCTTCATCATCACTCCATCTCGATTGATCCGATGCGATTAGTCCACATGGACTATATGCCCGACAGGTGGTGATGCGCAAGCCTCGCCGAGGTGGGACACCCGGCGAGATCACCCCTGACGGCGGCGATGCGATGATGGGGCGGTGACCTCACCGCTGATCCTGCCCGGCTGGCGCCACGCGTATTCCGGCAAGGTGCGCGACCTGTACGTGCCGGAGCTCGACCCGCCGGGGGGCGGCCCGCAGGGTGCGCGGATGCTCATCGTCGCGAGCGACCGGGTGAGCGCGTTCGACCATGTGCTCTCTCCAGGCATCCCCGGCAAGGGCACGCTGCTGACGACGCTCAGCCGGTGGTGGTTCGACCGGCTCGCCGGTGCCGACGGCGGGCGCCGCATCCCGAACCACCTGGTGCCGGGCGAGGTGCCCGATGCGGTCGCCGGGCGGGCGATGCTCGTGCGCCGGCTCGACATGCAGCCGATCGAATGCGTGGTGCGCGGATACCTCGCCGGCTCGGGCTGGGCGGAGTATCGCGCGCACGGCACCGTGTGCGGCATCCGGCTGCCGGCAGGGCTACGCGACGGCGACCGCCTGCCCGCCCCGATCTTCACCCCCGCCTACAAGGCGCCGCTCGGCGCGCACGACGAGAACATCTCGTT
>CAYLMS010000341.1:0-2363 GCA_964384455.1 uncultured Microbacterium sp.
CGTCAGCCCGTGCTGCAGCAGGCGCGGCTCCGAGGCGAACGCGTGCACGGGCAGCAGCTCGACGGTGGTGACGCCGAGCCCCTGCAGGTGCTCGATCATCACCGGGTGCGCGAGGCCGGCATAGGTGCCGTGCAGTGCGGGCGGGATCAGCGGATGCCGCTTGGTCAGGCCCCTCACATGAGCCTCGTAGATCACCTTGCGGTCCATGGGCACGGCCGGTCGTGCGGCGCCGTTCCAGTCGAACGCCTCGTCCACGACGGCGCAGCGCCATCCGCCGGGCCCGGTGTCGACGAGACCCCGGGCATAGGGATCGAGCAGCAGCGAACCGGGGTTGAAGGTGTTGCCCTCGCCGTGCGGCCCGCCCACGCGCACCGCGTAGCGGGTGCCGACGCGCAGCGCAGGAGTGCGCGCCTGCCACACCCCGCCGCCTGCGGGGACCAGCGGGACGGTGTCGACGATCCAGTCGGGGTCGGTGGCGTCGAAGACCACGAGGCTCACCTCGTCGGCGTGCCCCGACCACAGCCGCAGCGTGCCGCCGTCGTCGTGCAGCCGCACGCCGAGGCGGTCCAGACCGCTGCCGGTCAGTGCAGCGCGTGACAGCGTCGCCCCCGCGACATCCTGCGACCCCATGCGCACCACCCTAACCGGCGCACGGCCGACGCCCGGTGGACGGCGCCGCGTGGCACAGTGAACGGGTGACCGTATATCTCGACCATGCGGCGACGACCTCGTTGCGCGCCGAGGCCCGCGAGGCGTGGCTGCGGGCCTCGGAAGCCGTGGGCAACCCGTCGTCGATCCACGGCGCAGGGCAGCGCGCCCGGCGTCTGCTCGAAGACGCGCGCGAGCGGCTCGCCGCGGTGCTCGGCTGCGAACCCATCGAGGTCGTGTTCACCTCGGGCGGCACCGAGTCGGTGAACCTCGCGATCAAGGGGCTGTGGTGGTCGCGCCGTGCCGGCACCGGCGCGGTGGTGCTGCCGGACGGCGAGCACCACGCCACGCTGGATGCGGTCGCGTGGCTGGGCGCGCACGAGGCTGCCACGGTGCGGCCGGTGCGGCTCGATGCGGTGGGCCGGATCGATCCGGCCGCGTTCGGCCGGGCGGTGCCCGGCGCCGCTCTCGCCACCGCACTGGCCGCGAACAACGAGGTGGGCACGGTCAACGACATCCCGCGGCTGGCGGCGGCGGCCGCCGCGGCCGACACGCCCCTGCACGTGGATGCCGTCGCCGCATTCGGCCATGTGCCCGTCTCGTTCCGCGCCTGGCGCGCCGACGCGGCGCCGAGTGTCGGCCTGGTGGCGCTGAGCGTGTCGGCGCACAAGCTCGGCGGACCCGTTGGAGTGGGGGCGCTCGTCGTGGCACGCACGGCGACGCCGACGGCGCTTCTGCACGGGGGCGGGCAGCAGCGGGGGCTTCGCTCGGGCACGCAGGACGTCGCCGGCGCGGTCGCGTTCGCCGTCGCCGCGGAGCTGGCGGTGCGCGAACTCGACGCACAGGGTGCGCGGCTGCGGTCGCTGCGGGAGCGGCTGACGGCCGGCATCCGGGCGAGTGTTCCCGATGCGGTGCTGCTGGGGGACCCCGTGGACCGGCTGCCGGGCACCGTGCACGTGCTCGTGCCGGAGGCGCCGGGGGAGACGCTGCTGTTCCTGCTCGACCAGGCGGGCATCGCGGTGTCGACCGGATCGGCCTGTCAGGCCGGCGTGGCAGAGCCCTCGCACGTCGTGCTCGCCCTCGGCCGCAGCGCCGCCGAAGCGCGGCAGGTGCTGCGGCTGAGCCTGGGACGCACGTCGACGGCGGCCGAGGTCGACGCGCTGCTGGCCGCGCTGCCCGCCGCGGTGGCGACGGCGCGCGCGACCCGCTGACGACTACTTCTTCGCGGCGCGCGCGAGGTCGTCGGCGTTCAGCAGCCGGAAGGCTCCGGCTGCCACGACACCGCCCACGAGGGCGGCCACCACGTAGAGCCACAGCGTGGACCACGCGAGCTGACCGCTGATGGTCAGCCCGAACGCCACGGCCGGGTTGAAGGCGCCGCCCGAGATGGCGCCGACCGTCGACGCGCCCACGAAGACCACGCTGCCGATCGCGAGGCCGTAGAACGAGTTGCCCGGGTGGTCCTTCGAGGTCGCCACGTTGAGCACGACGTAGACGAGCACGAACGTGAAGACGGCCTCGACCAGGAACGCCGGGCCGAGGTCGATCTTCAGCGCGTGCGCGGGATGCGGCCACACGGCCATGCTCAGCAGCGCGCCGAGCGCCGCGCCGACCAGCTGCGCGACGATGTAGGCGCCCAGCTCGGCGGCCGTCGTCCCGCCGCGCAGGAACGAGCCGACCGAGACCGCGGGGTTCAGGTGGCAGCCCGAGATGTG
>CAYLMS010000342.1:0-2362 GCA_964384455.1 uncultured Microbacterium sp.
GTCGTGCTCGACATGCTCGCCCCGTGGGAATGCGTGGATGCCGTCGCCGACGCGCTCACCCCCGGCGGGGTGGTGCTGTGCTACGTGGCCACCGCCACGCAGCTGAGCCGGGTCGCCGAGTACCTGCGCGCGACGGAACTGTTCACCGAGCCGGTCGCCACCGAGACCATGGTGCGCGGCTGGCACGTGCAGGGCCTGGCCGTGCGGCCCGACCATCGCATGGTGGCGCACACCGGGTTCCTGATCACGGCGCGTCGGCTGGCGCCTGGCGCCGTGCCGCCCGAGCGCAAGCGCCGCGGACGCAAGACCTCGTACGGCGACGAGGACGTCGAGGCCTGGACCCCTGGCGCGGTCGGCGATCGTGAGATCACCGACCGCAACCTCCGCAAGCGGGCGCGCGACGCGCAGCGCGCCGCGGACGGCGCGCGGCGGGCCGCCGCGCAGCCAGGGTCGTCGGGCACGCCCGAGGCGACCGCTTAGACTTGTGCGGTGCGCAAGACTCCCGCCATCCTCGCCGTCCTGGGCCTGTCCATGCTGGCTCTCGCCGGGTGCTCGGTGCCCGTGCCGGGCGCGGATTGCGCGCCGCCGGCGACGGCCGACACGCAGCTGAAGTCGCAGGTCACGGTGACCGGTCCGTTCGGCAGCGCGCCGCAGGTGTCGATCGGCGCGCCGCTGCACGCCGCCGCCCAGTCCTCGTGGGTGATCCACCAGGGCAAGGGCACCGCGGTGACCACCGGGTCGCAGCTCGTTGTGCTCGACATCACGCTCTACAGCGGCAGCACCGGTCGCAAGCTCGTGGGCACCGGCTACACCGGCGACCTCTCGCAGGTGTTCGCGGTGAAGCAACTGCAGGGTGCCTTCCCGCAGTGGAACGAGGCCATGCACTGCGCCAGGGCGGGGTCGCGCATCGTCGTCGCCCTGCCGCCCAAGGGCATCTCCGCTGGCGCGCGCTCGAGTTTCGGACTGGGCGACGCCGACTCGGCCGTCGCGGTCGTCGATCTGCAGAAGGTGTACCTGCCGCGCGCGGCGGGCGGCCTGGAGTTCAACGACGCGCGTGACATGCCCACTGTGGTGCGGGCGCCCAACGGCCGCCCCGGCATCATCGTGCCGTCGGCGGCGGCGCCGAAGAGCATCACTGTGCAGACACTGATCCGTGGCGCAGGGCGCGCCGTCACGGCCCAGGACACGGTGCGCGTGGCGTTCACCGGGGTGAACTGGACCGCGCCGCAGACGGTGTTCAAGACCACCTGGAACGCCGCCCCCGCGTCGGTCGCGCTGGGCTCGACCGACCTGCCCGGCTTCGCGCAGGCGCTGACCGGCAAGACCGTGGGGTCGCAAGTGCTCGTGGTCGTGCCCAAGAGCAAGGTCGGCACGCCCTCCGACGGATCCATCCCGGTCGACGACGCGCTCGTGTTCGTGATCGACATCCTCGGCATCGACACGCCCGCCGCGAACGGCTGAACCAGGCTGCGACGGCGCCCCTAGGATGGGGGCGTGACCGCCGCCATCACACCGCAGGAGCGCCTGCTGAGCCTCATCGTCGCGCTCATGGCGAGCACGCGCGGGCTCACGAAAGATCAGATCCTGTCCACCGTCTCCGGCTATCGGCAGGCGCGCGAGGGCGGCAGCGGGGCCGATGCGCTGGAGCGCATGTTCGAGCGCGACAAGGAGCAGCTGCGGGTGATCGGCGTGCCGGTGCACACGATCGGCGACCTGCTCGACCCGAACGATCTGCGCGCGGCGCGGTACCGCATCCCGAAGACGGAGTACCTGCTGCCCGATGACATCGACTTCACGCCGGCCGAGCTGGCAGTGCTCACCCTGGCCGGCGCCGTGTGGAGCGAGGAGTCGATGTCGGATGCCGCGCAGTCGGCGCTGCGCAAGATCCGGGCGCTCGGCATCGAGGTGGACGAGCCGATCATCGGCTTCGCCCCGCGGGTGATCCTGCGCGACCCGGCCTTCTCAGCCCTGCGTGTGGCCACCGAGCAGGCCAAGGTGGTGCGCTTCCGCTATGCCCGGCCTGGTGACGAGCAGCCGCGCTGGCGCACGGTGGCGCCGCTCGCGCTGGTCGAGTTCGAGGGGCGCTGGCACGTGTTCGGCATCGATCAGGCGCTCGGCGAAGAGCGCACCTTCCTGCTGACGCGCATCGTGGGCGACGTGCACGACGAGCGCAGCGGGTTCGACCCTGCGCTGCGCGACGGCGCGGGCGAGCGCGCGCTGGCGGGGCTCGAGCAGGTCGCTGCGGGCAATGTCGCGGTGCTGGAGGTGGCCGACGACACCGAGGCGGCACTCCGGCTGCGCCGCCGCGGCATCGTCGAAGGGCAGCGCCTGCGGCTGCACTTCGTCGACGCGGCGGTGCTCG
>CAYLMS010000343.1:0-2356 GCA_964384455.1 uncultured Microbacterium sp.
TGCAGCGTGGCGACCGGGGCAGTGCGCCGGGTGGGCGCGGACACGCCGGCGGCCGCTACGGCTGCCGGCGGGTGCTACGGCGGGGCGGATGCGGCGGCGCGGTCCGTCCAGGGCGGGCACAGACTCAGGCTGAACCACGCCCGGAGCGCCGATCGCCGCCAAAAGCCGACATCCAGCCTGAGCCAGTGCCACCGGCAGCGCGGCTCGGCGCGCACATTCGCCCAGCGATAGCGTGGTGCGCATGGAGTGGACGGCCGATGTGGCGGCGGGCGACTGGCTGCGCGAGCGGGTCGATGACCCGTGGCGCGGCACCATGCACGACGTCGTGCCGCGCGGCTTCGCCGCCTACGCGCGCATCTTCCACCCCGTGAGCCGGCAGCGACCGGCCGGGCGCGACTGGCCGCCGCTGCCGTTCGCGGCGCACCGCGCCGAATGGGACGAGTTCGACGCCGCACGCCCGCAGATCGTCGACGAGCCGGTCACCTGGGCGCAGACCGCGGCGGCGATGGGCACCGCGATGCACTCGCTCGCGCAGTGGCAGACGCTGATCGCTCCCGGTGTGATCGTGCAGAACGAGGACTTCGCGCGCGACAGCGCCGGCTGGCGCTATCTCGACCCACGCGACGGCCAGCTCGAACCCGCGTCGTTGGCCGCCACGGCCGACCTGCTGGCCGCGCACACCAGCACACCGAGGGCGGGGTTCGCCGCGCTGTGGGAGGGGTGGGGCGGAGTCACCGGCGGCATGGGCTACGGCGCCTCGCGCGTGGTCCTGTCGCCCGCCGACGACGACCCGCGCCACGCCGGTTTTCTCGCCCATGCAGTTCGGGATGTGTTCAACGACGTGTTTCGCAAGCCGCAGTGGCAGCCCGGAATCCTGTCCGACGAGATCTCTCGCGGACCGCGCTTGGAGTTGCCGAACCGCTCCTTCGTGCTGTTCCGGGCCGGAACGCGTGAGTTCGCCGATCCGGCGTGGATTCTGGATGCTCCGTGGCGGGATCATGAGTCGGAGCAGCACGGGTTCGCGCCCGACGCCCAGTCGCCCAGCCTGCTGTGGCCGGACGACCGTGCCTGGGTGCTGGTCAGCGAGGTGGACTTCGATTCGACCATCGTCGCCGGTTCGCGCGAGCTCGTGCACGCACTGTGCGCCGACCCGCGGCTCGAAGCCCTGCCGATCGGCGAAGGCGCGAGCCTCGGCCCCTTCGCCGACGACGTGAACGGCTAGCCGCGCCGCTCGGCCGGAACTGTCGCGCTGCGCCAGGCTGTCGTGTCGGCCAGACGGTGGCACGCGCTCAGGCTGAACCGTGCGATCGTGTCGCACGCGGCGGCTCGGCGGGGCGCTCAGCCTGAGCCAGTGCACCTCGCCCGCGCGACCGGCCTCAGCACACCATCCGCCCATGGCCCCGGTGCGCACTCCACGCTGAACACGTCGTCGCGCGCACCGGCCGGCCCGGCCGGCCCGTACTCACTGCCCGGAGCCCTGGGTCGCCTGCCACACCGCCCGCCGCCGCGCCTGCTCCACCGGGTCGGGCACCGGCAGCGATGCCAGCAGCCGCCGGGTGTAGTCGTCGGATGCCCCGGCCAGCACCTGTGCGGTGGTGCCCTGCTCGCGGATCGTGCCGTGCCGCAGCACCACCACCCGGTCGGCCACCTCGTCGATCACGGCGAGGTCGTGGCTGATGAACAGGCACGCGAAGCCCAGCTCGCGCTGCAGCTCGCTGAACAGCTCGAGCACGCGCGCCTGCACCGAGACGTCCAGCGCGCTCGTGGGCTCGTCGGCGATGAGCAGCTTCGGCCGCAGTGCCAGCGCGCGCGCCAGCGACGCCCGCTGGCGCTGCCCGCCCGAGAGCTCGTGCGGATAGCGGTCGCCGTAGGCCGTCGGCAAGTGCACGGCCGAGAGCAGCTCGTCGACCCGCGCCCGTGCTGCGGCCACGTTCGCCGCTCGCCCGTGCACGACCAGCGGTTCGGCGATGCACTCCGCGATGGTCAGCAGCGGATTGAAGCTCGTCGCCGGGTCCTGGAAGACGAACCCGATGTCGGGCCGTAGCGCTGCGAGGTGCCGCTGACCCACTCCGAGCATCTCGGTGCCGAGCACGCGCAGCGACCCGCCGATCACGGCCGTCAGCCCCACGATGGCCCGGCCGATCGTGGTCTTGCCCGAGCCCGACTCCCCGACCAGCCCCAGCACCTCACCCGGCGCGATGTGGAAATCGACGCCCTTGACCGCCACCACCCCGGTGCGGCCGAACCTCCCCGGATAGCCGATCTGCAGCGCCCGCGCCACCACCAGCGCATCCTCGGGCACCACAGTAGGCGGCGGCGCGGCATCCGCTCTCGCGCTCTTGCCGCGACCCACGTG
>CAYLMS010000344.1:0-2353 GCA_964384455.1 uncultured Microbacterium sp.
CCTAGGGCTCGCGATCTGTATTCTTGTGCCGATCAGCGCGGCATTCGCCTCATGGGCCGCGACCAGGGGCGCCGTGCTCGGAGCGGCGAGGACCGGGGATGCCGCCGGTGCGCGGTTCCGACCCAGGATCACCGCCCGGGTGGTCTTCGCCCTACGGCTGCTGCTCGCCGCTCCCGCACGCTCGGCAGCGTTGGCCGCATTGCTCGTCGTCAGCACCGCCGCCATCGGATTCGCCGCGGCCGCGTTCGCCGCGCGTGCCGCGACGGCCGGCCCCACCTTACTCGCCCGCGCACTCGTCGAGGCTCTGGCCTCGGAACATCTCACCCTGCTGATCGTGGTCATCGTGGTCTGTGCGGTGTTCATCCTGCTGCTCTGGCGCTTCCTGCAGCGCCGCCGTGCGGCCGAGGATCGCGTGCTGGCAACTGTCGGCTGGTCGCACCGCGAGCGCTCCCGACTCGTCATTGCGATGCTCGCGTGGCTCGTCATCCCGGCTGTCATCGTCGGCATCCTCGTCGGCGCAACGCTGTCGTTCACGCTCGACACTCCGCTGCCCTTGACGGCAGCAGCGGCAGGCGCTGCCGGAGGGCTGTCGATCGCCGCGCTGATGGCGCTGCAGGCGTTCCTAAGGTCGGATGCGGCATGAGGCAACGCGACGTGCACACACCCGATGCTGAGGTGCTGCTCGAGTTCATCGATCTTCAGGTGGGCCACCACGATGCCGACCCGCTCTTCGACCCGCTCAGCCTCGCGATCAGCGAGGGCGAGATCGTTGCCCTTCGCGGGCGCTCGGGGGCAGGAAAGTCCACGGCACTCGCGGCCGCGATGGGTCTCAAGCCGCCGCTGGCTGGGTCGGTGCTCTGGCGCGGAAGCAGCCTCTACGACCTCGATGAACCGGCACGCGCCGCGCTCCGACGCCGTCACTTCGGCATTGTGCTGCAGGACGGTGGGTTGCTCTCCGGTCTCACCGCGCTCGAGAACGTGCTCGTTCCCGTGCTGCACCATCGCGCCGGTAAGACAGACCGAGCGCGCGCTCATGACGCGCTCGGCATGGTCGGCCTGGCCGGCCGCGCTACGCACACGCCTGACCGACTGTCCGGCGGTGAGGCACAGCGGGTCGCGATCGCGCGCGCGCTGTTCGCCGATCCACAGCTGCTCATCATCGATGAGCCCACCTCCAGCCTCGACCGGCGCGCGGCCGACACCGTCATCGGTCTCATTCGAGAGGTGGCCGCGGGCTCGCGGGGCGTGCTGATCGCCTCGCACGACCCCGCCGTGATCGCCCTTGCCCACCGGGTGCACGACATCGAGGGGTAGCGGACGCGCTGTAGACTGACACCACCACAGCAACCTTTAACCCCGTCCGGAGAGGCGGAGAAGGGAGCAGCGGATGAGCACGCGCATTGTGCTAACCGAGGCCGACATCACCAGGGCTCTGACCCGCATCTCGCACGAGATCCTCGAATCCCAGCGTGGACCCGAAGGCCTCGTCCTTCTCGGCATCCCCACCCGCGGGGTGGCGCTGGCCGAACGCATCGGCGCGATCATCGCCGGGATCGCCGACACGCAGGTGCCGACCGGGGCGCTCGACGTGACGATGTACCGCGACGACCTGCACCGCAATCCCACCCGCGCGCCGCAGCCCACCCAGATCCCGCCTGGCGGCATCGACGGCATGACCGTGGTGCTGGTCGATGACGTGCTCTTCAGCGGGCGCAGCATCCGCGCCGCCCTCGACGCGCTGCAAGACATCGGCCGACCCGCCGCGGTGCGCCTGGCGACCCTGATCGACCGCGGCCACCGCGAACTGCCGATCCGTCCCGATTACGTGGGCAAGAACCTGCCGAGCGCCCGCGACGAGCGCGTGAACGTGCGCCTGCGCGAGATCGACGGCGACGACACCGTGTCGATCGAGGGGAGCGAGCGATGAGACACCTGCTCGACACCAAGACGCTCGGCCGCGAGAGCGCGGTGCGCATCCTCGACATCGCCGAAGACATGGCCGACACGCAGCAGCGCGAGGTCAAGAAGCTGCCCACGCTGCGCGGCAAGACGGTGGTGAACCTCTTCTTCGAGGACTCCACCCGCACGCGCATCTCGTTCGAGGCGGCGGCGAAGCGACTGTCGGCCGATGTGATCAACTTCGCAGCGAAGGGCTCGAGCGTCAGCAAGGGCGAGTCGCTGCAGGACACGGCGCAGACCCTGCAGGCGATGGGGGCGGATGCCGTGGTGATCCGTCACGGCGCCTCCGGCGCACCGCGCACCCTGGCGGCAAGCAGCTGGATCTCAGCCGGCGTCATCAACGCCGGCGACGGCACCCACGAGCACCCCACCCAGGCCCTGCTCGACGCCTTCA
>CAYLMS010000345.1:0-2343 GCA_964384455.1 uncultured Microbacterium sp.
AATCGTAGGTTTATGTGATTGGCTTGGTAATGCAACATAAACAAAATGAGGAATCAGAATGCATGAAGCAGTGCACTCACCTGAGGAACGGGCCAAGGACGCCGGGCATCACAGCGCCCGTGCCCTCTGGACGAGCTGCAAGAAGAAGACGTCAGCTTCAGTCTTCTACTTACTCTTTCAGCAAAAGTCTCAAGCTGTCCGGCACAAAGACCGAAAACAGGAGATGTACGGCGTTACTTACGAGCGACAACAGCAACGGCCTTTCCCTTTGGGTCGTCTTGCTTGATGCGCTTCGAACTCTGCAGTTCAAGACGTTGGACAAGGGACAAGGAGAGCAGGTATGGACGTAGAGCGATAGTAAAGAATAGAGAGACGGTGATAACGAGGGAGGTCACCTCAGACGACTGAACAGCGGCGCGTTTCTCTCCGGGCTTCTCGAACACAGGTACCTAGAGAGGGCACATTAGAGAACCAAGAAGTCAACCATCGCAAAGATAAGCAGAGGCGAAACAAAGCAACAGTGCAACCAGTTCCATTGGAAAGCATAAGAGCGACAATTAAATCACTAGAAGAGAAGGCACGAGAGAAGGCACGAGAGCACGAGATGAGAGAGGGGAGCTTACCACTGGCACAAACAAGCTGTCATCGCCAATGGCGCTGACGTTCAGGCCGTGGTCGGCTTGCACGGGGAAGAGTGTGTTGCGCAGGTAGCTGAGACAGACAAAAAGTGTCAGAGTCATTCCGGTCTCTATGTCTCTGGCTGTCTCTCCTTCTCTCTTGCTCCGGGAAATTCCTTCGTGCCACTTACTTTTCCACCTGTGTGGCGAATCCGTGCAGAGCGCGAAGGAAGGTCAAGGCGTCCGTGACCTCAGGATTGCGACGGGGCGTGCGACAGCGCTCGCTCTATGAGAAGGCATGAATAAGAGATTTCGTGAAAGAGAGACCGCCAGCTCGAGACAGAGAGAGAGTGAGAGAGAGAGGGAGAGAGTGATGAGAGAGATATAGCAGACCATGCCAGAAACAAGCGATAACAAACAGAGACAGGAAATGAAAACTGCGAGCAGGTACCGTGCGGTTGATGGCGAACGCTTGGTTGTTCAGCAGCCAGGTCAGGTTGCAGTCAATGTTCGGACGGATAACGACCTGAAAGACAGTCGGTCCGGTGGCGAACAGAACACAGCTTAACGCTTGATGGAGCAAAAGAGAGAAAGGAACAATTAGAAGGGAGGAGGGAGGGCCTGCCAACCAATGGCAACAAAGCACAAGCCTGAAACAGAATAGATGTGATGGTAGGGTATGCTAACCTCCGGCTTGGGTGTGGCATCCGATGTCGTCTTCAGCTCGACGCTGCCCTGTCGCTTCAGAAGCACCTGGGCGGTGCCCTCTGGATCATTGCCCATGAAGACAAAGAGAGAATAGCTGGCGTCGAACTGCCAGAAGTACTCCGTGATCTGAGGACCGCGTGAGACCGTAACTTTGGGCAACTAGGAATGCGCTCTAACGGACAATAACACGACCAAAAAGACCAAACCACAACGAGGCGAAATGACCGCTACAAGAGGACACACCTTTGTCACCGTATAGTGCTCGCTAGTGCCAAAGAGGGTGCTCTTGCTGACACTCTTAGTGTCGCTCTGGACCTCACGAACAACCTAGACAAAGACAAAACTCAGCGAGAGCCGCGGGAGAGAAGCAAGCTGAAGATTGAGCACCTTGCGAAGGAACTTGCACCTCTCCTCGGCCTTGAAGCGAAGCGTGACGCTGCGAGTCTTGACCCATTCCTGAGGGCATGTCAGCGCCGGGCATGTACCTCCGCATTCGAGAAACAGAAGGTGGAAGGAGGAGGGTAGATACGAAGAATCTCTAGAAGTCAGCGACAGAGGCAAAAAAACGAGGGTACAACTGGGAGTAACCTGGCACTTCTGTAGCTGTTTGCTGCCGAACCCGACGTTCTCCAGAGCTCCCAAGATGGCCGCGACAGCGCTATTGCCGAGCGACTCTGCAAGAAGATACTTGTCCTCATAGCTAATAGAGTAAGCAATCAGTAAGTGTCACTTGGATATGTGCACCACATACAAGAGAGATGAAGACAGCTGCAAATGGTAAAACATAAATCCATAGAAAAGATAGGCAGAGGAATAGGCCGCACATAGAGAGCACAGTGAAACAGGGCAACAAAGAGAGAGAAGTAGCGGACAAGAGCGGAACCAATGCAGAGAGAAGGGTCTACTTGTGCTGCACGTCAGCTGGCAGCTGCGGCTGCCGTGTGTTCTCCAGAATAGTTCTAATGCGGCCGAGCGCGCGGTCCACGACGATCTCGACGGTGCCCATGCCTCCCGCGGC
>CAYLMS010000346.1:0-2341 GCA_964384455.1 uncultured Microbacterium sp.
CTCCGGCGGTCGCCAGCCGGTGGTCGTGGTGGGCGCGCCACAGCCCGCCGTGCAGCGGCCGGGGCACCACGCGCAGTCCGTCAGGCAGTTCCTCGGCCTCGCCGCCCAGGGCGTTCAGCCCGGTCACGAGCGCCGCGATGCGGTCGGTCTCGTGCGCGCGGATGTGACCGATGCCGCGGAACGTCGACGGCCGGTCGGCCAGCGCCGCCAGGGCCACCAGCGTGGGTGCGAGCTCGCCCGCCGCCGACAGGTCGAGGTCGACGCCGTGCACGGCACCGTTGCCGGTGACGGTGAACAGCCCGCCGCGGCGCGAGGCGCTGGCGCCGAACCGGGGCAGGATCTCGGCCAGCAGCGCCCCCGGCTGGGTGGAGTGCAGCGGCCAGCCGCTCACCGACACCGAACCCGAGGTCACCAGCGCCGCCGCGAGGAACGGCGCCGCGTTGGACAGGTCGGGTTCGATCGAGACATCCTTCGCGCGCACGGAACCCGCCGCCACCACCCACTCGCCGGGCGCGGGTCGTTCGACCTGCACGCCGCGGCGCGACAGCGCCTCGACGGTCATGTCGATGTGCGGCATGCTCGGCAGTCGGTCGCCGGTGTGCACGAGATGCAGCCCCACGTCGAACCGGGGGGCTGCCAGCAGCAGCCCTGACACGAACTGGCTCGACGCCGATGCGTCGATGCGCACCTCGCCGCCGCGGATGTGTCCATGCCCGTGCACGGTGAACGGCAGCGCCCAGCGGCATCCGTCGTCGACGTCGACGCCGAGGTCGCGCAGCGCCTTGATCATCACGCCCATCGGCCGGTGCAGCGCCGAGGCGTGCGCGGTGAAGTGCACCTCGCCGCGCGCGAGCCCCGCCAGCGGGGCGGCGAAGCGCATCACCGTGCCGGCCTGGCCGCAGTCGATGGTCGCGCCGCCCTGGAACGCCTGCGGGGGAGTGACCCGCAGATCGGGCCCGAAGGCGCCGTCACCCGACTCCTCGATCCCGACTCCCAGCGCGCGGAGCGCGGCGACCATGCGGAGCGAGTCGTCGGAGTGCAGCGGAGCCAGCAGCCGGCCCGGCGCGTCGGCGAGGGCGGCGAGCACCAATTCGCGGCCGGTGAGCGATTTCGATCCGGGCACCGCGAGGGTGGCGCGCAGGGGGGAGGTCGCCGCGGGGGCTTCCCAGACGGGAGCGGCGGCGGGGGAATACCCGGCGGCTGTCATCGGCTTCTACTCTAACGAATGCCGTGGAAGGGCGACGGATGACGATGCTGCTGGAGCGGGCCGACCACGGCCCGCACGTAGACTGGCTCGCGATGGACGACGAGGCGGTGGCAGAGGCGGCGCAGACGGCGCGCACGCAGTTCGAGGAGCAGGCGCTGCCGTTCATGGATCAGTTGTACGGCGCGGCGATGCGGATGACCCGCAACCCGGCCGACGCCGCCGATCTGGTGCAGGAGACGTTCGTCAAGGCGTTCGCCTCGTGGGGCACGTTCCAGCAGGGCACGAACCTGAAGGCCTGGCTGTATCGCATCCTGACGAACACCTATATCAACGCCTACCGCAAGCGGCAGCGCGAGCCCTACCAGGGCACCATCGACGATCTCGAGGACTGGCAGCTCGGCGGCGCGGAGTCGACCACCGCGACGACGAGCCGCTCGGCCGAGGCCGAGGCGATCGACCGGATGCCGGCATCCGTCGTGAAAGATGCGCTGGCGTCGATCCCCGAGGACTTCCGGCTGGCCGTGTACCTCGCCGATGTCGAGGGATTCGCCTACCAGGAGATCGCCGACATCATGAAGACTCCGATCGGCACCGTGATGAGCCGACTGCACCGCGGCCGAAGGATGCTGCGGGAGTTGCTGGCCGACTATGCGCTGGAGCGGGGCATCACCCCCGGCGCGGCGAGGAGCAGGAAATGACCGACTGCGGCTGCACGAAGGCCCGTGCCGACCTGGAGGAGTACCTGCGCCAGGAGATCTGCAGCACGCAGCATGCCGACATCCGCGAGCATCTGGAGAACTGCCCGGCATGCCGCGAGGAGGCGCTGGTGGCGACCACCCTCACCGAGGTGATCTCGCGGGCCTGCCAGGAGACCGCGCCGGCGCAGCTGCGCGATCAGGTGCTCGAGCGGCTGCGCGCCGCACAGGCCGCGCACCACTGAGCTATTCGGTCGGGTAGCGCACGCCAAGCTGGCGGCGCACCTCGTCGAGCGTGCACATGATGGCCACGGATTCGGCGATCGGCAGCGCACCCCCGGTGAGGTCGCCCGCCGCCACGAGCTGTTCGGCGGCATGCGCCTGATACTGCATGCCGCGGCCCTCGATCACCGACTCGAACGTCTCGAGCACGGTGCCG
>CAYLMS010000347.1:0-2339 GCA_964384455.1 uncultured Microbacterium sp.
GTCTGCAGGTCGATCGTCGTGCCGAGGGCGGCCGCGGTCATCGGCAGCTCGACTCGGCAGTGCAGGTCGTCGCCGCGCCGGGTGTAGATCGGGTGGGCGAGGACGGACACCTCGACGTAGAGGTCGAACCGCGGTCGGAGAGTGACGGCGGCGGGGCACAGCCGGAGCGCCTGCGCGACCGGCAACGCCGAGCGCACGCCGAACCGGCGCGCCTCATAGGTGGCGCTGGAGACCACCCCGCGCGACTCCGCCGCGCCGACGATCACCGGCCGGCCGCGCAGCGACGGGTCGTCGAGCACCTCCACCGCGGCGAAGAACGCATCCATGTCGACGTGCAGGATGCCGGTGCCGCTGTCGTCGGCACCTTCGGTCGACACCAGCCGCCCGGTTCCGTCGCCGCGCCCCATGGCCCCATTCTCGCCGCAGGATGCGACATCCACCTCGCCCCACCGGCATCCGTGTCCCGAAATCTCGGACTCTGCCGGCCCTGAACCCCAGAATTCGGGACATGGATCCGAGATTTCGGGACATGGATCCGAGATTTCGGGACATGAGTCCGAGATTTCGGGACACGGCGGCGGTCAGGCGGAGGCGCGCTCCAGCACCAGCTCGCGCACGCGGGCGGCGTCGGCCTGGCCGCGCATGGCCTTCATCACGGCGCCGATCACCGCGCCGGCGGCCTGCACCTTGCCGTCGCGGATCTTGGCGAGCACATCGGGCTGCGCCGCGAGCGCCTCGTCGATCGCGGCGACCAGCGCCGCATCGTCCGAGACCACGGCCAGCCCGCGGGCATCGACCACTTGCTGCGGCGACCCCTCCCCCGCGACCACGCCCTCCAGCACCTGGCGGGCGAGCTTGTCGGTGAGCATGCCCGCGTCCACCAGTCGCTGCAGGGCGGCGACGTCGGCTGCGGTCGCCAGCTCGGATGCCTCGCGCCCCTGCGCGTTGGCCAGCCGGGTGAGCTCGCCCGTCCACCACTTGCGTGCCGCGGCGGGACTCGCGCCCGCGGCGATCGTCGCCGCGACCTCGGCGAGCAGGCCGCCGTTGACTACGTCCTGGAACTCCAGATCGGTGAAGCCCCACTCGGCCTTCACCCGCCGACGGTGTGCGGCCGGCGGCTCGGGCAGTGCCGCGCGCAGCTCGGCCACCAGTTCCGGCGAGGGCACCACGGGCAGCAGGTCGGGCTCGGGGAAGTAGCGGTAGTCGTCGGCGTCCGACTTGGGGCGACCGGGCGAGGTGGTGCCGGTGTCCTCGTGCCAGTGCCTCGTCTCCTGCGTGATCGTGCCGCCGGCGGCGAGGATCGCCGCCTGCCGCTGGATCTCGTGCCGCACGGCACGCTCCACCGAGCGCATCGAGTTGACGTTCTTCGTCTCGGTGCGGGTGCCGAGCGGCGGCACGGGCTCACCGGCGGCGACCCGCGGCCGCAGCGACACGTTCGCGTCGCAGCGCAGATTGCCGCGCTCCATCCTGGCGTCGGAGATGCCCAGCGCCAGCACGATGTCGCGGATGGTCTGCACGTACGCCTTCGCCAGTTCGGGCGCGCGGTGCTCCGCTCCGAGGATCGGCCTCGTGACGATCTCGACCAAGGGTACGCCGGCGCGGTTGTAGTCGACGAGCGAGTACTCCGCGCCCTGGATGCGGCCCGTCGCGCCGCCGACATGGGTGAGCTTTCCGGCGTCCTCCTCCATGTGCGCGCGCTCGATCGGCACCTGCACGAGCGTGCCGTCGGCGAGTTCGACCTCGACCGCACCGTCGAACGCGATCGGCTCGTCGTACTGCGAGATCTGGTAGTTCTTGCCCAGATCGGGATAGAAGTAGTTCTTGCGCGCGAACCGGCACGATGCCGCGATCGAACAGCCCAGAGCCAGGCCCAGGCTGATCGACGAGCGCACCGCCTGCTCGTTGACGACCGGCAGCGCGCCCGGCAGGCCCAGGTCGACGGGCGCGAGATCCGTGTTCGGCTCGCGGCCGAACGAATTCGGCGCGGCGGAGAACATCTTGGTCGCGGTGTTCAGCTCGACGTGCACCTCGAAGCCCAGCACCGGCTCGAACAGCTCGAGTGCGCGGTCGAAGTCCATCAGGTCCGCGGCCATCAGCGTCCTCCTCCGTGTGCGCCGAGCAGCGGCGCGCGGTCCAGCAGCGGGCCTCCCCATTCGGCGACCAGCACCGCCTCCAGCGCCGCACCCACCCGGTACAGCCTGGCGTCCTCGCGGGCGGGGGCGAGGAATTGGATGCCGACCGGCAGGCCGTCCTCCTGCGCCAGCCCCGAAGGCACCGAGATTCCGGGCACGCCGGCGAGGTTGGCCGGGATGGTCGCGATGTCCTGCAGGTACATGCTC
>CAYLMS010000348.1:0-2332 GCA_964384455.1 uncultured Microbacterium sp.
GGCGTCGGCCAGGAAGGCGCGGGCGATCGCCACCCGCTGACGCTCGCCGCCCGAGAGCTGCTCGGGGTACTGCCGGGCGACCGCCGCGGACAGGCCCACTTGTTCGAGCGCCTCGACCACGCTGCGCTGCGTCTGCGCGCGGCTGCCGCCGAAGAAGTGCCGGTGGGTCTTCGCCAGGATGCGGCCCACCGTCTGGCGCGGGTTGAGCGACGCGTAGGGGTTCTGGAAGATGTACTGCAGTGCGCGGCGGGCGCTGGCCGGGCGCATCCTCGCCGTCGGCGCGAGCGCCGTGCCGGCCAGTGCGATGCCGCCGCCGGTCGGAGTCTCGAGCCCCACCACCGCGCGCGACAGCGTGGTCTTGCCGCTGCCCGACTCGCCCACCAGCGCCAGGCACTCGCCGCTGCGCAGCGTGAGCTCCACGCCCTTGATCACCTCGACCGCGCCGTAGCCGCAACGCAGCCCCGACAGTTCGACGATCGGCCGGCCGGGCGCGAGGGCGTCGAGCGCGGCATCCAGCCGCAGGCTCTCGCCGGCGGTCGCGGACTCATCGACGCCGGGTAGTTCGTGCCGCGGCGGATGGTCGTCGATGTCGGGCACCGCCGCCACGAGCGCAGCCGTGTAGGGATGTTGCGGCTGCCGCAGCACCGTGCGCGCGTCGCCCTGCTCGACGACGCGGCCCTGCAGCATCACCGCCACCCGCTGCGCGAGGCCTGCCACGACCGCCAGGTCGTGCGTGATGTAGAGGGCGGCCACCCGATGAGAGCGGCACAGCCGCTGCACCACCTCGAGCACGCGCGCCTGGGTGCTGACGTCGAGCCCGGTGGTCGGTTCGTCGAGCACGATCGCGGGCGGTCGCAGCAGGAACGCCATGGCCAGGCAGATGCGCTGCTGCTGCCCGCCCGAGAGCTGATGCGGGTAGCGTCGCCGGAACCGCGCGTCAACGGGCAGCTCCACGTCGGCGAGCACCTCGGCGATGCGGCGCTCGCGCTCGGGGGCCGCCCCGCCCGGCCCGTGCACCGCCAGCACCTCGTCGAGCTGCCGCCCGATGCGCAGCGCCGGGTTGAGCGCGGTCGCCGGGTCTTGCGGCACGTAGCCGATCGTGCCGCCGCGGAACGCCTGCAGCGCCGCCGGTTCGAGGTCGAGCGGGTCGTGCCCGGCGACCTCGACCTGTCCCGACTCGATCGCCGCGCCCTTGCGCACGAAGCCCAGCAGGGCCGCGCCGACCGTGGTCTTGCCGCTGCCCGACTCGCCGACCAGACCCAGCACCTCGCCCGCCGCGATCGACAGCGACACGTCGTCGACGATCACCCGGCCGGTGCCGGGCAGCACCACCCGCAGACCGTCGATGCGCACCACGTCGCCGACTGCCGGCATCCCCTGTGCGTTCATGCGTCGCTCTCCCGGTCGATGCCCGCCATCGCGCGCGCGAAGCCCTCGGTGAGCAGGTTGGTGCCCACCGCGAACACGGCGATCAGCACCACCGGCACGAGCACCGCCCAGGGCTGGATGGCGATGCCGTTGCGGTTGAGATTCACCATGAGCCCCCAGTCGGCCTGCGGCGCCTGCACGCCGAACCCGAGGAATCCGAGCCCCGCGATCAGCGCGATCGACCACGTGAGTCGCAGGCCGAACTCCACCATCAGCGGCGTGGTGAGATTCGGCAGCAACTCGCCGAACAGGATGCTGCGTCGCGGGTAGCCGAGAACTTCGGCGGCCTGCACGTACTCGCGCGTGGTGGCCTCCAGGGTGATGCCGCGCGTGGTGCGCGCGACGCCCGGCATCCAGCCGATCGCCACCAGCAGCACGATCAGCCAGTTCTGCGGCCCGATGAGCGAGACGAACAGCAGCACGAACACGAGCTGCGGGAAGGCGAGCACGATGTCCTGCGTGCGCATCAGCAGCCCGTCGAGCCAGCCGCCGGAATATCCGGCGATCAGGCCCACGGCGATGCCGAGGGCCACGCCGAGCACGCTGGAGCTGAGCGCCATCCACAGCACGTTCACGCCCCCGTGCAGCACCTGCGAGAGCACGTCTTCGCCGAGATAGTCGGTGCCCAGCCACGCCTTCGCCGACGGCGGCTCGAACGCGAGCCCGACGAACTCGGTCGGGCTGTGCGGCGCCACGAACGGGCCCACCAGGGCGAGCACGACGATGAAGCCGGTGAGTACGAGGCCTGCGCGCGTCTGCGGCTGGGCGAGGGTGCGGTGCAGCACCGTCGAGCGGCGGCGGGCCGGCGCATCCGACGTCACCGCGCTCACCGGGCACCCGCCCGCAGTCGGGGCGTCACGAGCACCGTCGCGACGTCGGCCAGCAGATTGAACACGACCACCCC
>CAYLMS010000349.1:0-2330 GCA_964384455.1 uncultured Microbacterium sp.
GCTAACGCATAAAGTAAGGGTAAATAATGTTCAGGAGTTGGAATAGAAAGCTCAAATGGTTTTCCTTGTTTTGAGTAATTGATTAACGATTGATGGTCGCCATCCAAGATAAATTTCTTCATCTTGTCGTTTGCTTCCAAAGCCCAATCGTAACCGTAGGTTTCGTTTAATTTTTTCCATTCCACCATACGTAAATTATGTACCATATTTCCACTTCCGATAATCAAAATACCTTTTTCACGAAGCGATTTTAATTCCTGAGCCAGTTCATAATGATATTGCGGACTTTGAGCATAATCCAAACTCAACTGAATAACAGGAACATCGGCATCTGGATACAGGTGTTTCACAACGCTCCAAGCACCGTGGTCAAGTCCCCATTTATCATCTAAACCAACTTCCGTTTTATGGATAAGCGATTTCGTTTCCTTTGCCAGTTCGGGACTTCCCGGTGCAGGATATTGCACCTCAAAAAGTTCTTTTGGGAATCCTCCAAAATCGTGAATGGTGCGTGGTTGCTGCATTGCCGTTACAAAAGTACCACGTGTTTCCCAATGGGCACTGATGCAAAGAATAGCATTGGGCTTTGTTATTTCCTTGCCAATATTTCTGAAACCTTGTACAAACTCATTCTCTTCAATGGCGTTCATCGGACTACCGTGACCCAAAAATAGGACAGGCATTTTTGCCGTATTATTAAACGGCTCTGTTATTTTATTTAGTGCATTTAATTTCATAGCTGCTCCTGCTAAAGGTAATAATGCCAATGATTTTAAAAATTCTTTTCGCTGCATTTTTACTTACAATATTACGAATAGGATATTCGACATCTTATGTTAATGCCAAATAATTATTCTTCAACTTTTATAGTTCCGTTCAGGTGTATAAAACTTGCGTCTTTGCTTGCAATGTTCGTCCAAACCTGATGGGTGTTATAGTTTTGCAAATGAATAACGTTTGTGTTTGTTTTCAATTCTTTCCAATACACCATAAACACATTAGGCGAAACTTCTACTGCGGTATATTCTACATCTTCGGTATAACCTTTTGTCTCGCCTGCTAATGAAGTAAATGTCATATGCTTATTGTCTTTAAAATTGAGTTCAAAAACATACACTCCAAAATTCACAACCACTTTTTTGCCAATTGGCGGATAAGGCGATTTTACTTCCCATTGCATTTCGCCTGTAAAAACTTTCGCTCCCATTTCTAATGATTCTTTTGCTGGCAGGTTCGGGTATTTTTTTAGCATATAATCAATAATAGACTGGGCATTAGTTGCACCTGTCGCAGCTTGTTTGTAAGCCGTTAAATATTCTTTTACAAAATCCAACACTTTAGGCGAATAATCACTCTGCACAAAATGAGAAGGTATTACTTTTTCAGGATTTAATTTTTTCATCTTGTCTATTTGAGCTACCCAATTGTCAATTTCGTTTATACCTCTGGTATCAGCCATCCACAAATGAGAACCTTCGGAAACCGATATACCACCTACGATGGTTTTCAAAGAAGGTATCCAAACAAAGCTATGTGCAGGGTCGTTGGGTGTTGAAATAATTTCCAATTGCTGTCCTTCCAAATTTGGTATAGACGTAACGGCTGCGGGAACAATAATTTCTGATGGTGCATCATTTTTCAACTGCGGATTCCATACTTTTTGTTTTTCGTCTTTGGATGCCGAAATTAAATAAGCAGTTTGTGCAGTAGAAATAATTTTAGCATTCGGAAAGGCTTTCTTTATAACGTCCAATGCAAAATAATAATCGGGGTCGCTATGTGAAATATAAACTGTTGTAAGATTTTTACCCGTAGCTTTTATTTCATCTACTAATTTCAACGCATATTGTTTCTGAAACTGAGCGTCTATTAATATGGCATCTTTATCGCCATAAATGATGGTAGAAGCTATCGGAAAAATAGCATTTGCACCGGGATTGAATACTTTAATTTTCAAATTTCCTGCGAAAGAGGAAGCTGCGAAAGTGAGCGTTGTAATCATTGTTAAAATTGTTTTTTTGTTCATTTTTATAAAATTTTTTGTTTAAAATCGTTTTCGTGATGAGTGTCTAAAGATTAAAATTTATTTTTTAATACGCAGCAGTAAAATGCTGTTGATGGTGTTTCGGATTTTCTACTTCATCAGCAATCACAACTGCTAAATCCTCAACCGACAAAACACTTCTATTGTTTTCATCAAAAACGGGTGTGTTACCTCCTAAGCGATAATTGCTCGTTCTACCTGTAGTAATTCCTTGGTGCATCTCAAAAGCTGGACTAAAAAATGCCCAATCCAATTGTTTTTCTTCTTTTAAAATGTTCAAATAATC
>CAYLMS010000350.1:0-2329 GCA_964384455.1 uncultured Microbacterium sp.
AGGCTGGAATCATGGCGGAGAACTCCTGGTCTCTCGGTCGTGCGCTGCGCGGCGTGTTCGTCAGGCCGACGATCGACGAGACCACCTGGGACGAGCTGGAGACCGCGCTGATCACGGCCGACTTCGGGCCCGACATCAGCGAACGGCTCGTGGCGGAGCTGCGCGACAAGGTGGCGCGCTTCCGCACGACCGACCCGCGCGACCTCACCCGCATGCTCGTCGAGACGCTCGAGGAGCACTTCGCGCGCTTCGACACGACCCTCACCCTCACCGAGCGGCCCGCCGTGGTGCTGGTGGTCGGGGTGAACGGGGTGGGCAAGACCACCACGATCGGCAAGTTCGCCGCCTATCTGCAGCGGTTCGGGCGCACCGTCGTGGTGGGCGCCGCCGACACATTCCGGGCCGCCGCCGTCGATCAGCTGGCCACGTGGGCCGAGCGCGGCGGGGCGCACATCGTGCGCCCCGACCATCAGGGTCAGGATCCGGCATCCGTCGCCTTCCGGACGATCGAGCACGCCAAGAACACCGGCACCGACATCGTGCTGGTCGACACCGCGGGGCGCCTGCACACCAAGGGCGGACTGATGGACGAGCTCACCAAGATCCGCCGGGTGATCGAGAAGCAGGCGCCGATCAGCGAGGTGCTGCTCGTACTCGACGCCACCACCGGTCAGAACGGCGTGGCGCAGGCGGAGGCCTTCCTGCAGCACGCCGGCGTGACGGGACTCGTGCTCACCAAGCTCGACGGCTCGGCGAAGGGCGGCTTCGTGCTCGCGGTGCAGGAGCGCACCGGCATCCCCGTCAAACTGCTCGGGCAGGGGGAGGGCATCGGCGATCTCACCGGGTTCACGCCCCATCTGTTCGCCGCGTCCCTGGTCGAATAGCGCGCGCACTACCGTGGGCGCGTCGAGGCTGGTTTCATAGGGCTATGGCGATCGAGCACGACTTCTTCGGATTGCTGGAGTCCGGCCCCGACGGGTCGATCTTCTGGTCGGAGACGGTCGAGCTCGGCGATCAACCTGTGACAGTCGACCTCACCGCGCCCGACCAGGAGGATGTCTCGATCGTCGCACTCGACGTCGCCGCCGCGATGGTCTCGGCGCTCGCGGCGATCGATCTGCGCGCCCGCACCGCGATGGTGGCGGAACTCGACGACCGCACCAGTGAGGTCACCGAGTATCTGCTGCAGCAGCAGGAGACGCTGGGCGAGGACCTCGAGCGGCTGCTGGTGGACGTCTCGGGCGACACCCACATCGACATCATCCGCGCAATGCGGCTGATGAGCATGACGATCCTCGCCGACGAACATGGCGGAGTGGACCCGTTCGCGGTGCTGGAGTACGCGCTCGACCCGGATGCCACCGACGAGGTGCTGCTGGTGAACCTGGGCTCCGACTCCACCGTGCTCTCGGTGACCAGCGCCGACTGAGTCAGACGGCCTGCACGAAGCCGCGGTCGGCGTGCACGTCGTCGGCGATGTCCTGCGCCAGGTGGGCGAGGTCGTCGGGGATGTCTCGCCCCTTGGCGAGCATGGAGCGCGCCCACAGCCGGCCGGCCCGGTAGGACGAACGCACCAGCGGGCCTGCCAGCACCCCGAGGAAGCCGATGCGCTGCGCCTCGTCGCGGAGCGCCACGAACTGCTGCGGCGTGACCCATCGCGCCACCGGCAGGTGCCGAGGCGAGGGTCGCAGGTACTGGGTGATCGTCACGATGTCGGTGCCGGCCGTGTGCAGGTCGTGCAGCGCCTGCACCACCTCGTCGTCGGTCTCGCCCATGCCCAGGATCAGGTTCGACTTCGTGATCAGGCCCGCCGTGCGCGCCTGCGTGAGCACGTCGAGGGAGCGCTCGTAGCGGAAGGCGGGGCGGATGCGGCGGAAGATGCGCGGCACGGTCTCCACATTGTGGGCGAACACCTCCGGCCGTGCATCGAAGACCACGCGCAGCAGCTCGGGGTCGCCGTTGAAGTCGGTGGCGAGCAGTTCCACGCCCGTACCCGGGTTGCCCGCATGGATGCGGCGCACAGTCTCGGCATTGAGCCACGCCCCGCCGTCGGGCAGGTCGTCGCGCGCGACGCACGTGACGGTCGCATAGCGCAGCCGCATCCGGCCGACGCTCTCGGCCACGCGGCGGGGTTCGTCGACGTCGTAGTCGGCGGGCTTCCCGGTGTCGATCTGGCAGAAGTCGCAGCGCCGCGTGCACTGGTCGCCGCCGATGAGGAACGTCGCCTCGCGGTCCTCCCAGCACTCGTAGATGTTGGGGCAGCCGGCCTCCTGGCAGACGGTGTGGAGCGACTCCGACTTCACGAGCTCGAGCAGGCCGGTGTACTCCG
>CAYLMS010000351.1:0-2315 GCA_964384455.1 uncultured Microbacterium sp.
CGGCCCGTGCGGTTGCGACGCCACCACGGCAGCGACGCGTCGACCTCGGCGTCCGCGGGCGGGTCAGCCGCCTGCGCAGGCTCGGCGCGCTGCTCGGCGCCGAACATCCACGCGTACAGGTCGCCGAGGCGGCGCCCGATGCGATTGGGCGGGGTGCGCGTGATGATCAGGATGCTGAGCGCCGCCAGCAGCCCGAGCACGAAGTAGGCGCCCACCGGCGTGAGCGCGGCGGCGAGCGGTTCGCCGACCATCCAGCCGAACAGCCCGCCGGCCTGACTGAGCTTGGGCAGCCCTTGCCTGGGCGCAGGTCGCGCGCCGGCGACGTGGCAGAACCCGGCGGCGGTGAGGATGAGCAGGCTGAAGCCGATGCCGATGCGGCCGTTGTCGTGCACGGAGGCGGGATGGCGGAACAGCCAGCCCGCGAGCAGCAGCAGCAGCACGGGCAGCACGAACGACACCCGGCCGATGAGGCCGCCGACGGTGTAGGCGCTGATCGCGGTCGACGCGGCCGTGCCGATGAGGAACCACTCGACCACGGCGCCGGCGATCGCCAGCAGCACGAGCAGGAACGGAAAGCCGTCGCGGCGCTGGTGCTTCTCGAGCGTCTCGGGGCCGAACGCGCGGAACAGGCCGCCCACGCCGTGCGCCAGGCCGAGCCAGGCGCGCACGGCGACCGGGGGTCGCTCGGGCTCGTCGACGTAGCGCTTGGGTGCCGGCTCCGGCTTGCGGGCACGGGTCGAGGCGCCCTTGGCGGGCGTGCGACCGCGCGTGGGCGGGCTCGAACTACGGGCCATCCCTCCACGGTAGGCCCGAGGTGCGACGAATCGCCGGAGCGACGCGGGGCGCGCGGCGCTGAGTCAGGCGCCGATCACGAGCGGCACGATCATCGGCCGGCGGCGCAGCGACTGGTTCACCCAGCGGCCGATCGTGCGGCGCACGATCTGCGACAGCGCGTGCGTGTCGTGTACCCCTGACCGTGCGGCCTCGGCGAGCGCTGCGGCGATCTTGGGCTTGACGTCGTCGAACACGCTGTCGTCCTCGGCGAAGCCGCGGGCGTGGATCTCGGGGCCGACGATCACCGCGCCGGTGGCGGCATCCACCACCACGATCACCGAGATGAAGCCCTCCTCGCCGAGGATGCGGCGGTCTTTCAGATCGGCATCCGTGATCTCGCCCACCGTCGAGCCGTCGACGTAGACGAAGCCGAGGTCGAGCTGCCCCACGACCTCGGCGGCACCGTCGCGCAGGTCGATCACGGTGCCGTTCTCGGCCACGATCGTGCGCTCGGCCGGCACGCCGCTGTCCTGGGCGAGCTTCGCGTTCGCGATCAGGTGCCGGTATTCGCCGTGCACGGGCAGCACGTTGCGCGGCTGCAGGATGTTGTAGCAGTACAGCAGCTCGCCCGCGGCGGCGTGCCCCGACACGTGCACCTTGGCATTGCCCTTGTGCACGACGGTCGCGCCGAGCTTGGTCAGCCCGTCGATCACGCGGTACACCGCGTTCTCGTTGCCCGGGATGAGGCTGGATGCCAGGATCACGGTGTCACCGGGCCCCGGCTCGATCTCGTGGTCGAGGTTCGCCATGCGCGACAGCACCGCCATCGGCTCGCCCTGCGATCCGGTGGACATGTAGACGATCTCGTCGTCGGGAAGGTCGCGGGCCTTCTTGTAGTCGATCAGCAGTCCGTCGGGCACGGTCAGGTAGCCGAGATCCTCCGCGATCGTCATGTTGCGCACCATGCTGCGGCCCAGCAGCGCCACCCGCCTGCCGTGCGCGGCCGCCGCGTCGAGCACCTGCTGCACGCGGTGCACGTGACTGGAGAAGCTCGCCACGATCACGCGGCGCGGCGCCTTGGCGATCACCTGGTCGAGCACGGGCCCGATCGCGCGCTCCAGCGGTGTGAAGCCCGGCACGTCGGCGTTGGTGGAGTCCACCAGGAAGAGGTCGACGCCCTCCTCCCCCAGCCGCGCGAACGCGCGCAGGTCGGTGAGCCGGCCGTCGAGCGGAAGTTGGTCCATCTTGAAGTCGCCCGTGGCCAGCACCAGCCCAGCGGGCGTGCGGATCGCCACCGCGAGCGCGTCGGGGATGGAGTGATTGACCGCCACGAACTCCAGTTCGAACGGGCCGACCTGCTCGCGCTGCCCCTCGCGCACGGTGAGCGAGTAGGGCTTGACGCGGTGCTCCTTGAGCTTGGCCTCCACCAGCGCGAGCGTGAGGGCCGAGCCGACCAGCGGGATGTCGCGCTTGAGCTTGAGCAGGTAGGGCACGGCGCCGATGTGGTCTTCGTGCCCGTGCGTGAGCACCACGGCCTCGAT
>CAYLMS010000352.1:0-2315 GCA_964384455.1 uncultured Microbacterium sp.
CCGTCGCGCAGGCGCTGCACGAAGTCGGGCTCCGCGCCGCCGCCGCCGCATCCGGCGTCGTCGTCGGTGAGCCGCGAGCCGTCTCTGCGGGTGCCCCCGAAGCCGTACGGCGATACCGGCGACTGCAGCGTGAGGCTGCGCACGGGGTGGTCGAGCGCATACTGCATCACCACTCCGCCGCCCATCGACCAGCCCACGAGGTGCGGCGTGTCCGCGCCGAGCGCCTCGATCGCCGTGTGCAGATCGTCGCTGTAATCGCGCAGCCCGCGGGTCGCGTCGACCGGGAGCGCCTCGCTGCCGCCGAAACCGCGCAGGTCGACCGCGACGACGCGCAGGTCGGCCGGCAGGTCCTGCATGATCTCCTGCCAGAACAGCGCCGACGACACATTGCCATGCACCAGCACGACGGTGCGCTCGCCGGGGGTGTTGCGGTCGTCTCCGATGCGCTCCAGCACGTTCGTCTGCAGGCGCGGGGTGGGCA
Source organism: uncultured Microbacterium sp. (assembly GCA_964384455.1). GTDB lineage: Bacteria > Actinomycetota > Actinomycetes > Actinomycetales > Microbacteriaceae > Microbacterium. Next base: position 482 of record CAYLMS010000352.1, read on the forward strand.
GGATGCGGGCGGTGATTCCGTCGAGCAGGGTCATGGCGTCTCCGGGGGCGGGCTGCACGCGCGCCGGACGGCGGGCGTGCCTCGACCATAACCCACCGTCGCCGCGGCCGCCGGGTGGATTCTAGGCTGGTCGCATGTCCGACGCATCCGCCTCTCTGCCCCCGATCGCGATCCTCGGCGCAGGGTCGATGGGCGGCGCCGTCCTGCATGGCTTGGTCGCCTCACGGCTGGCCTCCGCCGGGGTGAGGGTGACCAACCGCACCGCGGCGAAGGCGCAGCCGCTCGCGGGCATCGACGGGGTGACCAGCATCGCGCTCGAGGAGCAGCCTGCGGGCAACATCAAGGCCGTCGCTGGGGCGGGTGTCGTGCTGATCGGGGTGAAGCCGGCGATGGTGCCCGAGCTGCTGCGCGAGATCGCGCCCGCGGTGATGCCCGGCACGGTGGTGGTGAGCCTTGCCGCCGGTGTGACGATCGCCACGTTCGAGCGGCTGCTGCCGCCCGGCACCCCGGTGCTGCGCTCGATGCCCAACACTCCGGCCCTGGTGGGCAAGGCGGTCACGGGACTCGCCGCGGGCAGCACGGTGACGCCGGCGCAGGCGGCGCTCGTGCGGCGGCTGTTCGAGACCTGCGGGGTGGTCGTAGAGGTGCCGGAGGAGCGGATCGACGCGCTGTCGACCATCTCCGGCTCGGGGCCTGCCTATGTGTACCTGCTGGTGGAGGCGCTGCGCGCGGCCGCCGTGGGCAAGGGCTTCGATCAGGCCCAGGCGAGCCTGCTGGCCGAGCAGACCTTCATCGGTGCGGCGGCGCTGCTGGCGGCATCCGACGACGACCCGGCCGAGCTGCGCCGCCGCGTGACCAGCCCCAAGGGCACGACCGAGCGCGCGATCGCGGTGCTGCAGGAGGCGCGCCTCGACGAGCTGTTCGGCAGGGCGACGGATGCCGCGCTGGCCCGTGCCCGCGAGCTCGCCGCCGGCGCCTGACCACCCCCGTCATGCATGTCCCACAATCTCGGGATAGGGCGAGTGGGAAGCCGAGATTTCGGGACACGAATCAGAGATTTCGGGACACGCGGTGGGGTGGGGTGGGGCGGGCGCTGGGATGCCTCAGCGGTCGAGGGCGGCGAAGCGCTCGATGTCGGAGTTGGTGCCCGACACGATGATGAGGTCATGGTCGGTGACCACGGTGCCGGCCTCGGCGTAGCGGAACGGCCGACCCGGGCTCTTGACCCCCACCACCGTCACGTTGAACTTCGTGCGCACGCCCGACTCGCCAAGGCCCACCCCGCGCAGGAAGCGCGGCGGATAAAGTTTGGCGAGCGCGAAGTCGTCGTCGAACCTGATGAAGTCCAGCATCCGCCCGCTGACCAGATGCGCGACGCGTTCGCCGGCCTCGCGCTCCGGATAGATGACGTGGTTCGCGCCCACCCGGGCGAGGATCTTGCCGTGCGAGCTCGACACCGCCTTCGCCCAGATCTGTGGCACCTGGAGGTCGACGAGGTTGGCGGTGATCAGCACGGATGCCTCGATCGACGAGCCGACGGCGACCACCGCGACCTGGAAGTCGCCTGCGCCGATCTGGCGCAGCGCCTCGATGTTCTTCGCATCCGCCTGCACGGTGTGGGTGACCCGCTCCGACCACTTCTGCACGAGGTCGAGGCTCTCATCGATGGCGAGCACCTCCCGGTCGAGCCGGTCGAGCTCGCCCGCGCAGGCGGCGCCGAAGCGACCGAGGCCGATCACCAGCACCGGCGCGTCGCCGCGGATCTGCTCAACCAACGATCGGCCTTTCCACGGGCAGCGAGTAGTGCTGCGAACGGGACGTTGCGGCGATCGCC
>CAYLMS010000353.1:0-2313 GCA_964384455.1 uncultured Microbacterium sp.
TTACCGCGGAGTCGCGCTGCGCGGCAAGGACGAGCAGGGAAGAGGATGGCTCGCCGCGGCCGAAACCGCCGGCAGCAGCAGGGCTGGGCTCGCGCGGGCGTGGCGGGCCGGATGCGGCGCCCCGCCGTGGTCGCGCGCGCCGGTGTGGATCCATGGCGACCTGCATCCCGGCAATCTCATCGCTCGCAGCGGTGAGCTGATCGCGCTGATCGACTTCGGCGACGTGACCGCCGGTGACCCGGCGTATGACCTCGCGATCGCGTGGCTGGCCTTCGACGCGCCTGCCCGGGCGATCTTCCGCACAGCACTCGCCGACGCGTACGACCTGCCCACCTGGCTGCGCGCGAAGGCCTGGGCGGCGGCATGCGCAGCACTGTTGCTGACCCACTCCGACGACGCGCCCGACTATCGTGCTCTGGGGCGCGATGCCCTCCGCGCACTGTCCGGCACCTCACCGACTGTACGCTCAGAGAACGCATAGATTACGCATCGGCGACGGCTCACCGCCGTCGCTACGCTCGCCGCCATGACGCAACTCGCCGAGGCCGCCGCCATCCCCTCGACCCCGCCCGTGGCGCCTCATCCGCCGCCTCCGCCGCACGCCTCACGATCGTCCCGCGCCTGGCCGATCGGCATCGTGCCGCTCACGCTCGGCACGACGGCGCTGACCACCTGGTCGGTGTGGACGGCATCCCGCTCGGACTACTACGCGGCGATCGCGCTGTCGATGAGCAAGAGCTGGTCGAACCTGCTGTTCGGCGCACTCGACCCGGCGGGCACCGTCACCCTCGACAAGATCCCCGGCTCGTTCTGGATCCCGGCGCTGTTCGTGAAGGTGTTCGGCTTCTCGACGTGGGCGGTCGTGCTGCCCAATGCGCTGGCGGCCGTCGGCGCGATGCTACTGGTGGCGTTCACCGCGCGTCGCATGCTCGGCACCTTCGCTGGACTGCTCGCGGGCGCGGTGATGGCGACCACCCCGATCCTCATCGCCGTGTCGCGCTCGAATCAGCCGGAGACGTTCTTCGTGCTGGCGCTGGCCGCGACGGCGTGGGCCGCCACCAAGGCGATCGAGCGGAGAAGTCTCGGCTGGCTGATCGGAGCCGGGCTGTTCATCGCAGCCGGATTCCAGACCTACATGATCGAGTCATGGGCGGTGTGGCCGGCGCTGGCCGCGGCGTGGTTGTGCACGCGCCAGCCGCTGCTGCGCAAGCTGTGGACGCTCGGCATCGCCGGCGCCGCGAGCCTGGCGGCATCCCTCGTGTGGGTCGTCACCGTAGCGCTCATCCCGGCCGGCTCGAGGCCCTACATCGGCAGCACGCTGTCAAACTCCGCCTGGGAGATGGTGTTCGGCTACAACGCGCTCGGCAGGTTCGGCTCGTCGACGGCGGATGCCGCGGCCTATCGCACGTTCACCCCGCCGTTCTCGGGCAGCGCGAGCGCGTTCCGACTGTTCAACACCCAGCTCGCCGGCCAGATCGCCTGGCTCATCCCGGCGGCGCTGCTCGCAGTGGTCGTGCTGTGGGTGCTGCGCTACCACCGGCCGCTCGTCGTGCTGCTCGGGGTGTGGCTGCTGACCTTCGCTGCGATGTTCTCCGTCGTGGCGGGGATGCACCAGTTCTACACGGCAGCGCTCGCCGTGCCGATCGCGCTGCTGGTGGCGCTGGCCGTGGCGTGGGCCAGACGGCACCGGCGCACCTGGCCGCAGGCGGCCCTCGTCGTGGTCGCGGTGGTCACCGCCGTCGTGCTGGCCGCGATGTACGGCGGCTATTCGATCGCGATAGCCGCGGTGCAGACCGCCGCGGGAGCGGGTGCCCTGGTGCTGCTGTGGCGGGAGTCCCGCTCGGGTCGGCTGCTGCGGGTGTGGACGCCACTGCTCATCGCCGCGTCTCTGGTACTCACCCCGGCGGCCTGGTCCGCGGTCACGATCGCGCATCCGAGCTCGATCAATCCGGTGGCAGGCGGGGTCGCCGACATGGGCGGCTTCGGCGGTGGCATGCCGGGCGGCGGTGCTGGCGGACCCGGTGGGCAGGCAGGGCCCGGTGGACCCGGTGGGCAGGCCGGGCCTGGTGGTCAAGGCGGGCAGGCCGGCCCGGGGGGCCAGGCCGGCCAGGGCGGCCCCGGCGGGCAGGCCGGCGCCGGACAGACCCCCACCGGCACGGGCCAGGGCTTCCAGCCTGGAGCGGGCGGCGGTCTGGCCGGCGGCGGTCAGACCTCGGCCGCCGACACCGCCCTGATCGCATACCTGCAGGCTCACCGCGGCAGTGCCCGCTACCTCGCCGCCACGTTCGGCGCGCAGCGCGCGGCCGGGCTCAT
>CAYLMS010000354.1:0-2304 GCA_964384455.1 uncultured Microbacterium sp.
CACGTGCACGCCGCGGCCGGCGATCGCGTTCAGATACACCGGCAGTGCGGCGGTGAGCGTCTTGCCCTCGCCGGTCTTCATCTCGGCGATGTTGCCCAGGTGCAGTGCGGCGGCTCCCATCACCTGCACGTCGTAGGGGCGCTGGCCGATCGTGCGCTTGGCGGCCTCGCGCACGGCGGCGAACGCCTCGGGCATGAGCTTGTCGAGCGTCTCACCCGCCTCGTAGCGGGCACGCAGCTCGGCGGTCTCGCCGCGCAGCTCCTCGTCGGTGAGCTGCGCATACTCCTCTTCGAGCGCGCCGACCGCGTGCACCACCTGGCTCAGCCGTCGGAGGATGCGGCCCTCGCCGGCGCGGAGCAGCTTCTCGAGCGGATTGGCCACGGAGGATCTCCATCTGTCGGGCTCGTCGGGCGGTGGGTCCGCCCGCGCCCGCGCACGCCGTCGGGCGCGCCGCGGGCACAACGTCCCATGTTATCCGGCCGTGACCTGCGAAGGGACTGGAGGCGTGCGTGCGTAAAATTGCCGGGTATGTATATACTCGGCAATTACATACCCGGAAGTCATCGAAGGGAACCAGGATGTCGGTACGTCAGAGCCTGCTCGCGATCCTCGACCAGGGCCCGCGCTACGGCTACCAGCTGCGGCACGAGTTCGACCGGCGCACCGGCTCGACCTGGCCGCTGAACGTCGGCCAGATCTACAACACGCTCGACCGGCTCGAGCGCGATGGACTCGTGGTCAAGGCGGACGCCGACGATCAGGGTCACATCTACTTCGAGGTCACGGATGCCGGGCGCGCCGAGGTGCGCGAGTGGCTCGGCTCCCCCGTCGAGCGCGGGCAGGGCACCCGCGACGAGCTGGCCATCAAGCTCGCGGTGGCGGCGACCCTGCCGGGGGTCGAGGTGGCCGCCGTGATCCAGACCCAGCGCACGGCATCGCTGGCGCAGCTGCAGTCACTGCAGCGCGCCAAGTATGCCGGAGCCGATCCCCAGGGCCCGGAGGAGCTGGCGTGGACCCTCGTCGTCGACGCCATGATCTTCCAGGCCGAGGCCGAGGTGCGCTGGCTCGATCACACCGAACAACGGCTGCGGCAGCATCCGCAGCACACGATGCAGCTCGAACTGTCGGCCGAGCGGCCGCGTCGCGGCCGCCCGGCGCGCACCCGACCCGGCACGACGCCGGTCAGGGCGTGACCGCGAACACGCCGTGGGCGCCGCGCTCGGCGTCGATCATGAAGTGCGAGACGAAGGGGTAATGCCCCGCCTCGGGGAACACCAACTCCACGAAGCCCCCCTGCGCGGGCATCAGCCCGAGCGCCTGCGATCCGGTGTCGGTGGCGCGATCGATCAGGTAGCGACCCTCCGACCACACGGTGTCGAACTGCCCGCCCACGACGTGGAAGCTGCTCGCCCGATTCGGGCCGGCATCCAGCACCCACACGCGCACCCGCTCACCGACCTTCGCGGTCAGCGGAGCGTGGTCGTACTGGTTCGCGTAGCCGTTGAACACCACGAGGTCGGGCTCGTCGGCGCGCAGCTTGTCGACGTCGACCTCGGCGCCGTTGCGACCGAGGTAGTACTCCCCCTGCACCAGCACGTAACTGCGATCGACCGCGGGCAGGTCGTTCGGCTCGATCACGACCGCCCCGTACATGCCGTTGGCGATATGCGCCGACATGGGCATCGTCGAGCAGTGGTACATCCAGATCCCCCACCGCGTCGCCGTGAACGTGTAGGTCAGGCTCTCACCCGACGCGATCGTGCGCATCGGCTGGTCGGGCGCGAGCGACCCGGCGTGGAAGTCGATCGAATGGCCCATCGTGCCCCGATTGACCAGGGTGACCACGAACGTGTCGCCGACCCGGCCGTGCAGCACCGGCCCCGGCGCGGTGCCGTTGTAGGTCCACAGTCGCTGCCGCACCCCGGGTGCCACCTCGACCTCGTGATCGGTGACCTCCATCGTCACGCGCCGGGTGACCGGCCCCGCCTGTGCGGGCAGCGGCGCCAGTTGCGCGTCGAACGGACGGAAGCCCTTGCCCGGCGTGGCGCCGAGGTCGATCGCGCCGCCGTCCATGCCCGGCATGCCCGGCATCGCGCTCGGTGACGGCGGGGCGGATGCCGCCGCCCCTACCGCGACGATCGTCATGGTCATGCCCATCTGCCGGTGCCCGATGATCGAGCACCAGCCGTCGAGGGTGCCGGTGATTACCCCGACATCGACCGTTTCGGACTGGCCCGGCGCCAGCCGCGAGCCGCCCGCACCGTTCGCGAACACCAGGTCGTGCACGAGCGCGGGGTCGGTGTT
>CAYLMS010000355.1:0-2302 GCA_964384455.1 uncultured Microbacterium sp.
CCTCCCAGCACTCGTAGATGTTGGGGCAGCCGGCCTCCTGGCACACCGTGTGCAGCCCCTCTTCGCGCACGAGGGAGTGCAGCTGCTGGTACTCGGGCCCGAGCCGGGCGCGCGTACGGATCCATTCCGGCTTGCGCTCGATCGGGGTCTGCGCGTTGCGCACTTCCAGGCGCAGCAGTCGCCGCCCGTCGGGAGCCGCGCTCATGCTGGCATCCCCGCGTACTCGTCCTGGAACAGTGCGGCCACGGTGGCGAGCGCATCGCGGGGCGTGATCGGCGCCCCGAGCTGCTCGCTGAGGCTGGTCACGCCGGCATCCGCGATGCCGCACGGGATGATCCGCCCGAAGGCGTCGAGTGCGTTGTCGCAGTTGAGCGCGAAGCCGTGCATCGTCACGCCGCGCTCGACGCGCACCCCGATCGCCGCCACCTTGTCGTCGCCGTGCGCGCCGTGCACCCACACGCCGCTGCGACCGTCGATCTGGCGGCCCTCCACGCCGTGCGCGGCGATCGCCGCGATCAGCAGCCGCTCCAACCGGCGCACGTGCGCCACCACGTCGACGGGTTCGGGCAGGCGCACGATCGGATAGCCGACCAGCTGACCAGGGCCGTGCCAGGTGATCTTGCCCCCGCGGTCGACGTCGATCACGGGCGTGCCGTCGGTGGGGCGCTCGGCCGACACGGTGCGCCGGCCCGCCGTGTACACCGGCTCGTGCTCGAGCAGCAGCAGGGTGTCGCCGCGGGCGCCGTCGACGACCTCGGCATGGATGCGGCGCTGCAGCACCCAGCCCTCGCGGTAGGGCACGAACTCGGGCGCGAGGCCGACCGTGACGATGTCGAGCATGGCTCTCCTGGAGGCGATGATTGTGTATCGAGTCCAACAATAGGCCACCGTGCGTGCTCGCTAGTCTGACGGGCATGGATCAGTCACGGGTCGGGCGGCCGAAGGCGTCGTCACGCGCGACGATCGCCGAGGCCGCGACCGAGCTGTTCCTCGAGCGCGGCTACGACGCGACCTCGATCGCCGATATCGCCGCCCGTGCCGGCGTGAGTCGGTCGAGCTTCTTCAACTACTTCGCCTCGAAGACCGATGTGCTGTGGGGCGGGTTCGACGAGCGGATCGAGGCCGCCGTCGCCCGGATCGCGGCGGGCGGCGCGGTGCGCGGCATCCTCGCGCGCATCGCCGACGACTTCGCGCCGGACACCCTCGCCCTGGCGGTCGCGCACGCCGCCGCGATGGGCATCGAGGAGGAGCTGGCCAGGGAGCGGGCCGTGCGTCAGGCGCGGCTGGCGGGCCGGCTGGCCGACCGGCTGCGCGCCGACGGCGAGCAGCCGCTGCACGCCGAGGTGCGTGCGGCGGCGTTCGCGGCCGCCGTGTTCGCCGCCGTGTGGGCGTGGGCCGATGCCGGCCCCGGGATCACCTCGTTGCGCGACGCTCTTGCGGTGGCGCTGTCCGCCGTGCCCGACACACGGGACCCCGGGCACCCGCTCCCGTAGGATCGGAGGATCATGGCTACCTTCGGCACGCTCTCCGAGCGCCTCACCGAGACCTTCCGCAGTCTGCGCACCAAGGGCAGACTCACGCCGGCCGACGTCGACGGCACCGTGCGCGAGATCCGACGCGCGCTGCTCGAGGCGGATGTCGCCCTCGAGGTCGTCAAGGACTTCACCGCCAAAGTGCGCGAGCGCGCCCTCGGCGACGAGGTCAGCCGAGCGCTGAACCCCGCGCAGCAGGTGGTGCAGATCGTCAACGAGGAGCTCGTCGCCATTCTCGGCGGCAGCCAGCGCCGGCTGCAGTTCGCGAAGAACCCGCCGACCGTCATCATGCTGGCCGGCCTGCAGGGCTCGGGCAAGACCACGTTCGCGGGCAAGCTCGCGAAGCTGCTCGCGGGCGAGGGGCACACCCCGATGCTGGTGGCCGCCGATCTGCAGCGACCCAACGCGGTCAACCAGCTGCAGGTCGTGGCGCAGCAGGCAGGGGCCGCGATCTTCGCACCTGAGCCGGGCAACGGCGTCGGCGACCCGGTACGCGTCGCGCGCGACGGGGTCGAGGCCGCGCGCCGCGCGCAGCACGACGTCGTCATCATCGACACCGCAGGTCGGCTGGGCGTCGACGCCGACCTCATGCGGCAGGCTGCCGGCATCCGCGCCGCAGTCGACCCCGACGAGGTGCTGTTCGTCATCGACGCGATGATCGGCCAGGATGCCGTGAACACCGCGAAGGCGTTCCTCGAGGGCGTCGACTTCACCGCCGTCGTGCTCTCCAAGCTCGACGGCGACGCGCGCGGCGGCGCCGCGCTGTCGGT
>CAYLMS010000356.1:0-2291 GCA_964384455.1 uncultured Microbacterium sp.
CGCTGCTGGGCGTCGGCGAACTCGCGGTGCACTTCCAGATGAGCACCGGGCGGATGCCGCTGCAGGCGACCGCCCCGCAGGCACCGGCGAAGCCGCCGCAGTTCACCGAGGACCAGATCGCTGCGATCGCCTCCTATGTGCAGTCCACGGCCCCCGGACCCACCTACCCGTCCGACGAGACCCTCGACGGCAAGGGCGACGTCGCCAACGGCGCGGAGCTGTTCCGGATCAACTGCGCCATGTGCCACAACGTGGCAGGCGCCGGCGGCGCGCTCACCGAAGGCAAGTACGCACCCTCGCTCGAGCACACCACCGCGCTGAACATGTACGCGGCCATGGTCACCGGCCCGCAGAACATGCCGGTGTTCAGCGATCTGTATCTGAACACCGAGCAGAAGCGCGACGTGATCTCCTACCTGCTGTGGCTGCAGCAGAACCAGTCGCCGGGCGGCTTCGGCCTCGGCAACCTGGGCCCCGTGTCGGAGGGCCTGTTCATCTGGATCTTCGGGATCGGCACACTGGTGGCGATCACCGTCTGGATCACCGCGAAGTCGAACTGATCGACCCGGCGACAACCACTCAGCAACGCACGAGGAGCACCATGGCAGACGAGGTCGAGGCGCACAGCGACGACAGGTCGTATGTGGCCTCTCCCGGGCTCGCAGTCGCCGTTTCCGACCGGGTGAGCGCCCCGGCGCTTCCGCCGCATCGCGAGCGGATGACCGACAAGGACCCCGGCCGCATGCGGTCGGCGGTGCGCACGGTGTACACACTGTTCTACCTGTCCCTCGCCGGCAGCATCTGGGCCATCGCCGCGTACATGCTGTTCCCGATCGAGGACGGCCGGATCACCAGCATCCGCGACAACAACATGTTCATCGGCCTCGGCATCGCGCTGGCCCTGCTCGCCCTGGGCGTCGGTGCGATCCACTGGTCGAAGGCGATCATGAGCGACAAGGAGCACATCGAGTACCGGCATCCCACGCGCGGCCGGGACTCGACGCGCGCCGCGGCCATCGCCGGCTTCGCGGCGGCGAACGAGGAGTCCGGCTTCGGCCGGCGCACCGTCATCCGCGGTTCGCTGTTCGCGGCGCTGATCGGCTCGATCCTGCCGGGCATCGTGCTGTTCCGCGGCCTCGCCCCGCACAACTCGCCGGCGAATCCGATCGCCGGCGACCCGGTCGCGCTGCTGGAGCGCACGATGTGGAAGAAGGGGATGCGGCTCGCGCACGACCCGAGCGGAGCGCCGATCAAGGCTTCCGATGTGGTGCTCGGCTCCGCGGTGCACATCATCCCGGAGGATCTCGCCAAGCTCAGCCACGCCGAGGGCTACCTCGACGAGAAGGCGAAGGCGATCGTGCTGCTCGTACGCCTGCGGCCCGAGCAGATCGTGCCGGTCAAGGGCCGCGAGGATTGGACCTACGACGGCATCATCGCCTACTCCAAGGTGTGCACGCACGTGGGCTGCCCCGTCGCCCTGTACGAGCAGCAGACGCATCACCTGCTGTGCCCGTGCCACCAGTCGCAGTTCGACGTCACGCACGGCGCCGCCGTGCTGTTCGGACCCGCCGCCCGTCCGCTGCCGCAGCTGCCCATCACCGTCGACGACCAGGGCTACCTGATCGCCAAGGACGGCTTCGATGAGCCTGTCGGCCCGAGCTTCTGGGAGCGTCATTGAGCACCGCGACCGCACCTGACGTGCAGGCTGAGGCGCACACCGCGCCGCAGACCGACGAGAAGCCGCTCGGCGGCCGCTTCGTCGGCTGGGCCTCGAACTACCTCGACGAACGCACCAGCCTGTCGGGACTGGTGAAGGAGCTCGGCCGGAAGATCTTCCCCGACCACTGGTCCTTCATGCTCGGCGAGATCGCCCTGTGGAGCTTCGTCGTCGTGCTGCTGAGCGGCACGTTCCTGACGTTCTTCTTCCAGGCGTCGATGGTGGAGACCCACTACGCGGGCAGCTTCGCGCCGATGCGCGGCGTGCAGATGTCGGCGGCGCTCGACTCGACGCTGCGACTGTCGTTCGACATCCGCGGCGGCCTGCTGGTGCGCCAGATCCACCACTGGGCAGCGCTCGTGTTCGTCGCAGGCATCGGTGTGCACATGCTGCGCGTCTTCTTCACGGGCGCGTTCCGCAAGCCGCGCGAGCTGAACTGGGTGATCGGCTTCATCCTGTTCATCCTCGCGATGGCCGAGGGCTTCACCGGCTACTCGCTGCCGGACGACCTGCTCTCGGGCAACGGCCTGCGCATCATCGACGGCATGATCAAGGGCCTGCCCCTGATCGGCAC
>CAYLMS010000357.1:0-2288 GCA_964384455.1 uncultured Microbacterium sp.
TGGCGGTCAGCGTCGTCTGGCCCGGATTGGATGCCAAGCGCACCCCCGCCGAGTCCACCAGCGTGTGGGCGCTGCAGACGGGCCAGGGCAAGCGCTATGCGCGGGTGAACACGGCACTGGGAGAGCTCGACACGGTGCGCAGCGTGAGCAATCCGACGGCGCTGGCGACGACCGACGGCGGCACCTATCTGTGGTCGGACAGCTTCGGCCGGCTGGCCCGGATCAACGATGCGCTGCCCGCAGACCTCGACGACAAGACTCTGCACGACTCGCCGAGCACGCCGCCGGGCACCGTCGACGCGGCGGTCGCGGGCGACTGGGTCGCCTACCGCACCGACTCCGGCGCCGTCTACGTCGGCACGCTGTCGCAGGGCACCGTGCAGCTCGACCCCTCCGACACGGTGCACGGCGGCTCTGCCCAGTACACGTCGGATGCGCTGACTGTCGACGACGCGGGAACCCTGTACAGCTATTCGGCGGCCGAGGATGCGGTGCTGCGCTATCGCATCCCCACCGCCCGCGTGCTCGGCCGTGATCCGGTCTCAGGCCGGCCCAAGGGCTCCTCGCTCGGGCTGACCGCCGCGGGCGGCGCCTGGTTCCTGATCGACACCGCCGACGGCAGGGTGTGGGAGCGCCAGGCCGCGCGCGCACGGACCGTCACCCTCACCGGCGCCATCGCGCTCGGCCGGTCGACTGCGGCGGGGAACGCCGCGTACGTCGCGGACGAGGTGGGGCTGGTGCGGCTGCCTGCCGACGGGTCCGCCCCGGTGCGGCTGGTCGGCGGGAAGGCCCGTGACTACGGCACGCCCGCGCGTCCGGTCGTGCAGGCCGGTCAGGTGTTCGCGGCGTGGCTGCGCGCCGACGGCGGCACGCTGTGGCGCTCGGGCAGCGGCGAGGGCGAGACCGCACTCGACTACGCGGGGCGCAGTCTCGCCGACGAGCGCCGACCCGTGTTCGTGCGCTCGGGCACCGCCATGATCCTCAACGACACCCGATCGGGCTGGGTGTGGACGATGCCGCGCGGTGCGCTGGTCTCCTCCAGCCAGGACTGGTCGCTGGGTGCACGCACCGACTCCCCGGTGCAGCCGAGCGACGAGCAGGCGCAGGTGGTGCTCGAGCCGCGGCCGCCGGTGGCCGAGCCCGACACGTTCGGCGTGCGCCCGGGTGCGCTGGTGTCGCTGCCCGTGCTGCTGAACGACCACGACCCCAACACCGACGTGCTCAGCATCGACCCCGCCTCGGTCACCGGGCTCGATCCGGCGTTCGGGTCGCTGTCGCTGACGGACGACGATCAGCGCATCGCCGTGCGTGTGGCGCCGGCCGCGCACGGCACGGCGACGTTCAGCTATCGCGACACCGACGGCACGGGTGCCGGCGGAGGCCTGTTCTCGCAGCCCACGACGGTCACGCTGCACGCGGTGGCAGCGGGCAACTCGGCGCCGCAGTGGTGCGGAGTGCCCGGATGCCTCGCCCAGTGGCCGACCCCGCAGGTGGCGCCCGGCGGCACGGTGACGGTGCCCGTGCTCGACGGCTGGGTCGATCCGGAGGGCGACCCGGTGATGCTGCTCTCGGTGACGAACCTGTCGGGCGTCGGTGCGGTCGCCGCCACCCCCGAGGGTGAAGTGGTGTACCAGCATCCGGATCCGTCGCAGCGCCAGGCCCAAGCGATCGCGCTGGCCGTCACGGTGTCGGACACGCACGGGGCCACCGCCACCAAGGACCTCACCGTGCAGGTGAACGCCGACCCGCAGCCGACGGCGCAGTCTTTCACCGTGGTGGACACGCAGCGCGACGGGTTCTCCGTCGACGTGGCCCCGCACGTGTCCGGCACGGCGGGCGCGCTGCGGCTGACCGCGGTGCGCGTGCTCGACGAGGCTCCCGCCGACGCCGTCGCCGCACCGGGCACCACGTCGTTCGAGTTCACCGCTGCGCGCGCAGGCACCTACCGGGTGAACTACACGGTCAGCGACGGGTCGAAGGATGCGACGGCCACCGCGCGGATCACGATCCTCCCCGACGCCGCGGCCGCGCAGCTGGCGACCGCGCCCGTGACCGTGTTCGTGCATCCGGGCCAGGACTCCACCGTCGACGTGTTCTCGGCCGTGTCCAATCCGGCGCACCGGGTGCTGCTGCTCAGCGACGTCTCTTCCACCGCCGCGGGCTCTGCGAGCATGACCGTCGACGCCGTCGGCCAGCGGTACCTGCGCGTCACCGGCGGCACCGCGGATGGCGCACCCGGCTTGCTCGGCACCGTGCGCTACACCGTCAGCGACGGCACCAGCGACACC
>CAYLMS010000358.1:0-2287 GCA_964384455.1 uncultured Microbacterium sp.
AGCACGACGATCACGACCGCGGCGCCGACGCCGACACGCCGGTGCGGGCGCCGGAAGCCTTCGGGCGGGTCCACCGCGCCACGCTATGCCGATGGTGCTGCCTCAGCGACGCCCGGCCGCGCGGCGGCGGACAACCCGTGCTCGCGGCGGCCTGTGCAGAAGCCGCCGCTACGCGCTGGTGGAGAAGCTCACGACCTTGGGCGGGCGCACCACCGTCTTGTGCACCGTGCGGCCCTCGAGTGCGCGCTGCACGCGGGCATCCTGCCTCGCCGCGTGCTCGAGCTCATCGGCATCCACCCGGGCCGACACCTCGAGGGTCGCGCGCACCTTGCCATCCACCTGCACGACCGCGGTCACCGTGTCCTCCACCAACAGCGCAGGGTCGGCCTGGCGCCACAGCGCCAGGCCGACGAACGGCTCGTAGCCGAGCGTCTCCCACATCTCCTCGGCCGTGTGCGGGGCGAACAGATCGAGCATCAGAGCCGTCGCCTCCGCCGCCTCCCGCACGGCGGGATCGGCGCCGCCTGCGCCGGAGTCGATCACCTTGCGGGTGGCGTTGACGAGCTCCATGAGCCGCGCCACGAGCACATTGAACTTGGTGTGCTCGACCAGGCCCGCAGCATCCGCCCACAGCCGATGGGTCACGCGCCGCAGCGCGACGTCGCCGTCGGCCCACACCGCGCCGGGCTCGCTCGTGACATCGTGCGCGACGCGCAGGGCGCGGGCGAGGAACTTGCTCGCGCCGGTGGTCGACACGTCGTTCCAGTCCTTGTCGTCCTCGACGGGCCCGGCGAAGCCGAGGGCGACCCGCAGCGCGTCGGCGCCGTGCGCGTCGAGCTCCTCCTGGAACAGCACCAGGTTGCCCTTGCTCTTGCTCATCTTGGCGCCGCCGAGGATCACCATGCCCTGATTGATCAGGCTCGCGAACGGCTCGGTGAAGTCCAGCTCACCCATGTCGTAGAGGGCCTTCGTGATGAAGCGCGCGTAGAGCAGGTGCAGGATGGCGTGCTCCACCCCGCCGATGTAGAAGTCGACCGGCCCCCACCTGTCGGCGTCGCGCCGGTCGAAGGCCTGACCGGTGTCGCCCGGCGACAGGAACCGCAGGAAGTACCACGAGCTGTCGACGAAGGTGTCCCTCGTGTCGGGGTCGCGCTGCGCCGGCTCCCCCGTCGCGGGGTCGACCGTCGACATCCACTCGATCGCCGCGCCGAGCGGCGACGACCCCTTCGGGGTGAGATCGAGGCCCGCGACGTCGGGCAGGCGCACGGGCAGCTGGTCGTCGGGCACCGGCACGATGCGCCCGTCGGCGGTGTGCACCATCGGGATGGGGGTGCCCCAGAACCGCTGCCGAGAGATGAGCCAGTCGCGCAGCCGGTAGGTCTTCGCGGCCCGACCGGTGCCCGCCGCCTCGAGCTGCTGCACGACGCGGGCGATGGCGTTGCGCTTGCTCAGCCCGTCGAGCGGGCCGGAATTGGTCATCCGGCCCTCGCCGCTCAGCGCGATGCCCGTGGACACCGGGTCGAGGTCGGTCAGCATCGGGCCGGCGGGCTCGGCGGCGGGGTCGATCACCGTGATCGCACCGGTGACCGGGGCCGTGGTGTCCACCACGACCCGCACCGGAAGGTCGAACGCACGGGCGAAGTCGAGGTCGCTCTGGTCGTGCGCGGGCACCGCCATCACGGCCCCGTGCCCGTAGTCGGCCAGCACGTAGTCGGCGGCCCACACCGGCAGTCGCTCGCCGTTCACCGGATTGATCGCATACCGCTCGAGGAATACGCCGGTCTTGGGACGATCGGTGCTCTGCCGCTGGATCTCGCTCTCCCGGCCGACCGCGTCGAGATAGTCCTGGAAGCGCATCCGCACCTCGGCCGAGGATCCCGCCGCCAGCTCGGCTGCGAGATCGGAGTCGGGCGCCACGACGAAGAACGTCGCGCCGTACAGCGTGTCGGGGCGCGTCGAGAACACCGTGACCGGCTCATCGCGGCCCTCGATGCGGAAATCGATGTCGGCACCCACCGAGCGCCCGATCCAGTTGCGCTGCATCTGGATGACCTTCTGCGGCCAGAACCCCTCGAGCTGGTTGAGGTCGTCGAGCAGCCGGTCGGCGTAATCGGTGATGCGGAAGTACCACTGGGTGAGCTTCTTCTTCACCACCTCCGCGCCGCAGCGCTCGCAGCGGCCGTCGACGACCTGCTCGTTGGCGAGCACGGTCTGGTCGTTCGGGCACCAGTTGACCGGTGACAACTTGCGATAAGCCAGGCCCCGCTCACGGAAGCGAAGGAATAGC
>CAYLMS010000359.1:0-2267 GCA_964384455.1 uncultured Microbacterium sp.
CCACGGTCTGGGTGAGCGCGCGCGTGGTCGTGCTCACGGTCTGGGGGGCCGTGCCGACGTTCGTCACCGAGAGCGTGCGCGCCACCGGGAAGCCCGGGTACGACGCGATGCTCAGCTGGCTCTGGTCGACGACCAGCGCCGAACCCGTCGGGGTGCCTGCTCCGTTGGCGTCCTTCCAGCTCATCGCCGCCTGCACGGCCTTGAGCGAGTCGAGCTCGCCCGCGCCCTGCTGGAACGCGGGGTGCCCGAGGTCCTGCGCCGTGCTCGTCAGCAGCTGCTTGACCAGCGCAGGAGTCGGGTGCGCGCCGCCGTGCGACATCTTGTAGGCCTGGATCACGAGCGCTGCCGCTCCGGCCACGAGCGGCGACGACTGGCTGGTGCCGCCGAAGTCCTGGATCGGCGACGGGCTGCCGTTGGCCGCGGTGCACTCGGTGTACCGCGTGGTGTCGGGGGTGCACAGCGCCCAGCCGAGGTCACCCGGAGCCGCCAGATCGGGCGTGCGGTTGCGGCTCGTGATGCCGCCGGAACTGAGCCCGGAGATGTTGTCGTTGAGCCAGGTGCCGTTGGACAGCTGGAATCCACTGCCCGTGGTCTGCGCGTAGGAGCGGAACGTCGTGGTCGCCGCGACGCCGATCACGGCCGTCGACGATGCCGGCGAGCCGATCGTTCCGGTGACCCCGGAGTCGCCGGAGCTGGCCACGACCGTGACGCCTGCGGCGATCGCCGCGTCGTCGGCGAGTGAGATCGGGTCGTTCCCGGTGTCGGGGTACGGGTTGCCGCCGAACGATTCGTTGAGCACGTCGACGCCGGCCTTGACCGCGTAGTCGATGGCCTCGATGAACCGTGAGGTGGGCGCCGTCGGGGCCTGGCCGAAGACCTTGAGGCCGATCAGGCTCGCGCCCGGCGCCATGCCGCGCACCTGGATGGTGCAGCCGGCCGGGAGCGGATGCGCCGGGCTGACGTAGTTCGCCAGGTCGTAGCTCTGCCTGCCCTGGGCGGCGATCGCGCTGGCGTCGCCAAAGGCCTCGGCAGCTCCCGTGGGTGCGGCCGTGCCGTCGCCCGAGAAGTCCTGGTAGTCGACGAACACGTGCGTGCCGTCGGCGCGCACGAAGTCGGGGTTGGCGATGTCGAGCCCGTCGGCGATGAACGCCACCTTGACGCCCGTGCCGTCGACGAGGTTCTGCGCCTGCGGGGTGGTCTTGTCCTCGAAGGCGGTGTTGGTCGTCTGCAGCGCCTCGGGCTCCAGCAGCGGCGTCGAAGGATCGGCCGGGCAGATCCGGCTGTCCACCGGGCCCGTGCCCGCACCGGCGCTCGGGCGGGCGGTCGTCGCGGGCGCGGCCAGCGAGATGGGCAGATCGGGGAACACCCCGGCGACCGCGGGGTCGGCGGCGAGCTGCGCCGCCTGCGACGCGGTCACCGTCGCGGCGACGGCGTTCACGCTGGCGAAGCCGCGCAGGTTCTTCGCGCCCTGGCCCTTCGCCGACGAGATCAGCGCCGACTGGTCGCGCTGGAAGGCCTTCACCCGCGCCGAGGTGACCGCGCCATGGCCCTTGGTCCAGCCGAGATCCACGTGCTGGTCGCGCAGCACGACGATCACGTTCCCCGCCTTGAACGACGGCGGCGAACTCGCTGCCTGCGCGCCCACCGCGGTCAGCGCGGTGGCGGCCATGGCAAGGGAGATCCCGAGCGAAACCTGACGGATGACAGCGCGACTCACCATGACGGCGACCCTTCTCGCAATCGAGTGCGGCTCCGCCCATCGGTGAAGTCGAGATCGTCCGAGGATGCCGCGATCGGCAGTATGCTCCTGCCGCGACGCGCCCCGCAAGGGGGTGTCCGACATCCGCCCGCCGGGCGCGCCGTGCGCAGGCCGCACCCCGCGCGCACTGGTAGGATGAAAGCCCGTGATGCAGACTCCTCCACGAGCCGGTTCGGACCACCCCAGCGACACCACGCGGCACATCTTCGTGACCGGCGGTGTCGTTTCTTCTTTGGGCAAGGGGCTGACCGCGGCGAGCCTCGGAAACCTGCTCACCGCGCGCGGGCTGCGGGTCGTGATGCAGAAGCTCGACCCGTATCTGAACGTCGATCCGGGCACGATGAACCCGTTCCAGCACGGTGAGGTGTTCGTCACCGACGACGGCGCCGAGACCGACCTCGACATCGGCCACTACGAGCGCTTTCTCGACCGCAACCTCCACGGCCGCGCCAACGTCACCACGGGCCAGGTGTACTCCGAGGTGATCGCCAAGGAGCGCCGCGGGGAG
>CAYLMS010000360.1:0-2260 GCA_964384455.1 uncultured Microbacterium sp.
CGACTCGGGCGTCATCCTCGTCGGCGACGAGCCGATGGGATTCACCGAGCGCGGCGGACACCTGCACGAGGCATCCGGTCGCACGGTGGCTCGGATGCGGCGACGCGTGGGCATGGTGTTCCAGCAGTTCAACCTGTTCGCCCAGCTCAGCGCCCTGCAGAACGTGGCCATCGGCCCCGTAAAGGTGCGGGGCCTCAGCCGGGCTGCCGCCGAACGGCGGGCGCGGGAGCTGCTGGCCCGCGTGGGGCTGGCCGAACACGCGAGCAAGTTTCCCAGCCAGCTCTCGGGCGGCCAGCAGCAGCGCGTCGCCATCGCGCGCGCCCTGGCGATGGATCCCGAGATCATGCTGTTCGACGAGCCCACCAGCGCGCTCGACCCGGAGCTGGTCGGCGAGGTGCTGGCCGTCATCGAAGACCTCACGACCGCCGGGATGACGATGGTCATCGTCACTCACGAGATCTCGTTCGCCCGCGACGTCGCCGACCACGTCGTCTTCATGGAGGACGGCCGCATCGTCGAACAGGGACCCGCCGCACAGCTCTTCGGCGCACCCCGTTCGCCGCGCACCGCAGAGTTCCTGCGGCGCGTGCTCTGAATACGCACCTGCAATCACATTGAGAAAGAGGAACCCCATGGCCCGACCCCGTTCGATCCTGATCGCCCCGGCGCTGGCGGCAGCGCTGCTGCTGGCCGGATGCAGCTCGTCGCCGGGCGGCGCAGGCGCGCCCACGGCCGACCCCGCCGCACCGAAGATCTCCAAGCTCGTCACCGCGGGCACGCTGAGCGTCGGCACCACCCTGCCGGATGCTCCGTTCATGATCCCCGACGCCGACAACAACGTCGAGAGCGGCATCGTGAAGGAGATCATGGACAACGTCGCACGAAAGCTCGGTCTGAAGGTCAAGTACATGAACGTCGCCTGGGAGGGCGGCATCACCGGCGTCGCCGCGGGACGTTACGACCTGTTCACCGGCAGCCTCAGCGACCGGCCCGACCGCGAGGCGATCGGCACCTTCGTCGACTACATGGTCGACCAGAACGTCGTGGTCACCACCAAGGCCAAGGGCGCCAAGCACAAGGACCGCACCGACGTCTGCGGATCGACGATCGCCACCATCCGGGGCACCACCGATTCCGACACCGTCGTGCTGCTCGCCAAGGAGTGCGCCGATGCCGGCAAGGCAGCGCCGACATCCACGGAATACCCGACGCAGCAGGATGCGGAACTCGCGCTCGCGTCGGGCCGCACCGAGTTCGGCCTGCAGAGCCGGATCGGTGCCGGCTACGCCATCTCGACCGGGGTCGACAAGGCCATCGTCGGCACCCCGTTCGGCCCCAAGGACTTCCTCGGCGCGCTGATGAACTCCGATAACAAGGAGCTCATCGCGGCTCTGCTGTGGGCCGAGCAGGAGCTGTGGAAGGACGGCACGACGAAGAAGATCATGGACAAGTACGGCGTCGAGGGCATCGAGCCCGGCGTCAACCTGGCCACGAAGCAGTAGCGGCGGTGGGCGGTCCGGGGTCGCCCCGGGCCGCCCGGCATCCGTCCGCCAGCACAGAGGGAGCATCACATGAACGGCGAATACGAGCACCTGTTCGTGCGCGAGATGACCGATGCCGAGGACGAGTTGACGAATGAAGGCCAGGCGGCGGGCACCCCGCTGCCGCCGTTCATCAGCGCGTCGCTCGCCCTGATGCGCGCCGCCGACGTGCCAGGCGCCCCGGTGTTCCTCGATCACGCCTGGATCGGCGAAACCACGGAGCCCGGGCTGTGGGTGCACGAGCACGTGCACGACTACGACGAGGTCTTGATCTGGGTGGGCAACGACCCGCGCGACCGCAAGAACCTCGGCGGCGAACTGTACCTCGACATCGAAGGCGAGCGCTACACGGCCACGACGAGCGGCTCGGTGCTGATCCCGGCCGGCGTGCGGCACTGCCCGCTGGGTTTCACGCATGTCGAGCGCCCGTTTCACTTCATGGCGCTCGCGCTCAACGGCACCTACACGAAGACGGTGTCCGAAGAGCGGTGAAATGTCTCAGGGATGCCGCCGCCTGTGCCTCGCGCGCCGCCGACGCAACTCGCTAGCCTGACCGCAGACCGTTCGAAGGAGAACTTGATGGGCAAGTATGACGACCTGTTCACCCTGGAGGCGAAGGAGTGCGCCGACGACATGGTGAATGAGGGGGCCGCGGTGCAGAAGCCGCTGCCGCCGAACTGCAGCGAGCCGTGGGCGCTGCTGCGAGCCGAGGAGGTGCC
>CAYLMS010000361.1:0-2233 GCA_964384455.1 uncultured Microbacterium sp.
GAAGAGGTGCGCTCGGGCGTCGCCGAGATCCGCGAGGTGTTCCGCTCCTCGAAGTTCGGCAACATCGCGGGCTGCATCGTGCGCAGCGGCACCATCACGCGCAACGCCAAGGCGCGCGTCATCCGCGACGGCGTGGTGCTTGCCGACGGTCTGGCGATCGAGTCGCTGCGCCGGTTCAAGGACGACGTCACCGAGGTGCGCACGGACTACGAGTGCGGTATCGGGCTCGGCAAGTTCAACGACATCCAGGTCGGCGACGAGATCGAGACCATCGAGATGGTGGAGAAGCCTCGCGGCTGATCCGCCGTGTCCCACTTTCTCGCATCCGTGTCCCACTTTCTCGGAATCTGAGCATTCAGAAGTCGAGAAAGTGGGACACGGTGCGGGGCGGTGGGGGAGCAGAGGGAGTGGGAGATGGGCAACGAACGACAGGCACGGCTGGCCGACCGCATCCGCGTGCTCATCGCCGAGCGGCTGGAGAAGGGCCTGCGCGACCCGCGGCTCGGCTTCGTGACGATCACCGATGTGCGTGTCACCGGTGACCTGCAGCACGCGTCGGTGTTCTACACGGTGCTCGGCGACGACGCGGAGCGGGCAGCATCGGCCGAGGCGCTGAAGGCGGCGACCGGGATGCTGCGCAGCGAGGTCGGGCGCCAGCTCGGCGTGCGCCTCACCCCGAGCCTCGAGTTCATCCTCGACGCGCTGCCCGACAACGCCGGGCACATCGAGGAGCTGCTGCGCGAGGCGCGCGAGCGCGATGCGCAGGTGGCAGGGCTCGCGGTCGGGGCTCACTACGCCGGCGATGCCGACCCCTACCTGCCTGCGCGCGAGGCCGACGAGGCCGAATAGGGGTTCACACCGGGAGGCGCAGCATCCCGTCGCCCGGCTCGGCGAGACCGTCGGCGATCAGCGAGTCGATCGCCCGATCGCGCTGCCCGGCGTCGGGCCATGCCGAGGCCACCGACTCCTGGCTGAGAGCGTGGCCCGCCGCCTCGCGCAGGGCGCGCAGCACGGCGCCGCGTGCCTGCCGGTCACTGCCCTCGTAGCGGGCCTGGCGGTGGCGCCGATCGCCGGTGTCGGGGCGACCGGCGGCCAGCCACGCGCACGTGTGCGCTATCGGGCATGCGTCGCAGTGCGGGGCGCGCGCTGTGCACACCAGGGCGCCGAGCTCCATCATCGCCGCGTTGAGGGCGGCCGCGTCGGCATCGCCTGCGGGCAGGATCGCCGCCATCGTCGCGAGGTCGGTGCGTCGCGGCGGATCGGGCTGACTTCGGCCGTCGAGCGCCCGGGCCAGCACTCGGCGCGTGTTCGTGTCGACGACTGGATGCCGCTGGCCGTAGGCGAACACGGCTACCGCCCGCGCGGTGTAGTCGCCCACCCCGGGCAGCGCGAGCAGCTCGTCGAGTTCGCGCGGCACGATGCCGCCGTGCGCGTCGCAGATGGTGATCGCGGCCTGGTGCAGCCGAAGACCGCGTCGCGGATAGCCCAGATTCGCCCACTGCTGCACGACGTCGGCAGGCGATGCCTGCGCGAGCGCGGCCGGGGTGGGCCAGCGCGCGAGCCAGGCTGCGAGAGCCGGGATCACGCGCCCCACCGGCGTCTGCTGCAGCATCACCTCGCTGACCAGCACCCCCCACGCGCCGTAGCCTTCCCGGCGCCACGGCAGCGCGCGCGCATGCCGGCGGTACCACGCGATGGCAGGCGTCGCGAGGTCGGGCATGCGTGCCAGCCTAGGCACCCGCACGGGGTCGGTGCGCACGCGGCACGACTCTAGGCTGGAGACATGCGCCTGCCGATCACTCCCGTGACCACGCTGCAGCGCGCACTGCGCGACGAGGTGCGCCACGGCTATCCGGCCGGTCGCATCCTGCTCGGAGTCGACGGCATCGACGGTGCAGGCAAGACGGTGTTCGCCGACGGGTTCGCCGAGGCGTTCGCCGAAGAAGGCGTCGCCGTCTACCGCGCCATCATCGACGACTTCCACCGCCCCCGCGCCGAGCGCTACGCCCGCGGGCGCACGTCGCCCGAGGGGTTCTACCGCGACTCGTTCGACTACGCCACCTTCCGCCGGGTGCTGATCGACCCGTTCCGTGAGGGTGCGCAGACGGCGGCCAGCACCGGCTTCCAGCTCGCCGCCTACGACGTGGTGCGCGATGCCACTGCGCTGAGCCAGTGGGCCACCGCGCCGCGCGACGCGGTGCTCATCGTCGACGGGATCTTCCTGCATCGGCCC
>CAYLMS010000362.1:0-2220 GCA_964384455.1 uncultured Microbacterium sp.
GATCCGACGGTGACGACGGCGCCCTCCCGCGGGTCGACTTCGCGCGAGACGTTCGTCTGCAGTCGCATCACGGTGGCCGCCGCCATCACGATGGGGTCGATGGTCGACTGCGGCCGTGAGCCGTGGCCGCCGCGGCCGTGCAGGGTGACGGTGAGACCGTCGGAGGCGGCCATCTGGGTGCCGCCACGCATGCCGATCACGCCCGCAGGCAGTGGTGTGACGTGCTGGCCCAGCACGATGTCGGGCGCCGGGAAGCGCTGCAGCACGCCGGCGTCGAGCATCGCCCGTGCCCCTGCGCCGTACTCCTCGGCCGGCTGGAACACCGCCACCACGGTGCCCGACCACTCGCTGCGGGTCGCCGCGAGCCGCTCGAGTGCGCCGAGCAGGCAGGTCACGTGCATGTCGTGCCCGCATGCGTGCATCACCGGCACGTCGTTGCCGGCCGGGTCGGTGCCCCGGGCCGTGCTCGCGTAGTCGAGCCCGGTCTGCTCGGCGACCGGCAGCCCGTCCATATCCGCCCGCAGCCACACCGTCGGCCCGCCGGTGGTGTGCCCTTCGACAGGCTCAGGGACCGCAGTCTGGGCTGAGCCTGCCGCGTCGGTGGGTGAGCCTGTCGAACCACCCCGCACCACCGCCGCGATGCCCGTGCCGCCGATGCCCGGCTCGAACTCGATCCCCAGCTCGGTGAGCTTCTCGGCGATCACCGCGGCGGTGCGATGCTCCTGGAACGACAGCTCGGGATGGCGGTGCAGATCGCGATAGAGGGCTTCGAGGTCGAGTGGCATGGCTGCGAGCCTACGCCCGCGGCCCTCGACCCCGGGAGTGGGATCAGGTCACCTCGAACCACACGGTGACATCCGGTGCCACCTCGCCGACCGCACCGGGCTCGCTCGCGACCAGCACGCGCGCGCCCGGCGGCAGCGGCAGTGCTGCAGTGCCGAGGTTGGCCACGACGCACACCGCGCCGTTGCGCAGGGCGACGGCATCCGCTCCCCACCCGTCGAGCCAGGTGACCGTTCCCGCCCCGAGCGCGTGGATGCGCCGCTCGCGCAACAGGTGCCGGTAGAGAGCAAGGGTCGAGCCCGGGTCGTCCTGCTGCCGGTCACGGGCGAACCCGCTCCAGCCGGGCGGCTGCGGCAGCCACGACCGACCGGCGGGGCTGAAGCCGGCGGCCGGAGCACCGGCCCGCCAGGGGATCGGCACCCGGCAGCCGTCTCGGCCATACCGGGTGCCGCCGCTGCGGAACCAGGTCGGGTCGGCGCGGGCCGCGTCGGGCAGGTCGATCACCTCGGGCAGGCCGAGCTCCTCCCCCTGGTAGAGGTAGGCCGAACCAGGCAGGGCGAGCATCAGCGCCGTCGCGGCGCGGGCCCGGCGCAACCCGAGCACGGGGTCGGGCCGCTCGGGTGAGCGCGGCCCGAGCCCATCCCGCAGCGAATCGTCGCCGCGGAGCGCGAGCCGCGTGGCGTGCCGGATCACGTCGTGGTTGGACAGCACCCACGTGCTCGGAGCGCCGACGGCGCCGAATGCCTGCAGCGACCTGTCGATCACGCGGCGCAGGGCCGCGGCATCCCACCCGGTGAGCAGATAGGGAAAGTTGAACGCCTGATGCAGCTCGTCGGGTCGCACCCACAGCGCCGTGCGCTCGGGTGTCGGAAGCCACGCCTCCGCGCACAGCGCGCGGTCGCCCGGGTACGCGGCGACGAGGGCATGCCAGTCGCGGTAGATCTCGTGCACCCCGGGCTGGCCCCAGTACGGCCCCTCGGCATCGGGCTGGTCGGGGTCGGCGAGCCAGTCGGGGAACGACGGATCTTTCACCAGGCCGTGGGCCACGTCGATGCGGAACCCGTCGACGCCGCGGTCGAGCCAGAAGCGCAGGATGCGGCGGAACTCGTCACGCACGTCGACGTTGGTCCAGTCGAAGTCGGGCTGCGACGTGTCGAACAGGTGCAGATACCACTGCCCGGGTGTGTCGTCGGGTTCGGTGACCCTGGTCCAGGCCGGGCCGCCGAACATCGACTGCCAGTCGGTCGGCGGCGCAGCGCCGTGCGGGCCGCGGCCGTCGCGGAACAGGTAGCGGCCGCGTTCTGCACTTCCCGGCGCTGCCCGCAGCGCGGCCTGAAACCACGGATGCTGGTCGGACGAGTGGTTGGGCACGAGGTCGATGATCACGCGCAACCCGCGCGCACGTGCGGCGGCCAGCAGCCGGGCGGCATCGGTGAG
>CAYLMS010000363.1:0-2214 GCA_964384455.1 uncultured Microbacterium sp.
GACGTGTTCCCGCGCAGGACTTCCCACCACAACAAGCGTGCAGTAGGAGTCATCAGCCCCGTGGGCAGTTACAAGGGAGACCCCATTCCCTGGCGATGATCTTCTCCTCCGAACCCGACCAAGGTCAATGCTGGAATGAGACCGAAGCCCGCCGGAGGCAGCGACTGGCAAGGGATGTGGACGATGAAAAGGATTGGCGACGCTTCATTTTTCCGGATAGTCGACCATCTGCTGACGCCTACCCCGGCGCGAGTCGCTGCAACGCATTGGTCGATCGATGGCGTCGATTGGCAACGCGAGCGGCACAGCTACTCGGGGAGCAGTCACGGATTTTCCGTTGAAGTCACAACAGGCACCAAGGCAACGCCGCCGGAATGGGTCCTGATGATCGTCAAGGAATACTGGCGGGATTCGAACGGCCAAAGCACGAAATCCTTGCAATGGGCGCACATTGAGAAGGGCAGCCGGACCAACGTCGTCGCCTGGTTGAAGCGACAAGAACGCGAGTTGGAAGCTGCGTGAAACGACACTGAAACTTGTTGCCGAAGGCGCGGGAAATGCCAGGGCGCGCTCGTCCGGGTGCGCCGCGATCGAGGTTACCCCGCCTTCATGCTCGCATCGCAGGGCTGAGGTCGCCAAGGCGAATGACAATGTTGTTGACCGCCCCTGAAGAGAGTCCTAGCGTTTTATCGGGAATGGAGTCTCCCTTGTAACTGCCCCCTAGGGCTGATGACTCCTACTGCGTGGAAGCGCGGTGGGAGCAGTTCGGCCTCTCTCATCGGTGGTGGGCACTCGTCCTCCAACATGCTTAGGCCGGCACCCACTGATCGGTACTTCCGGAAGCGGAAGGGTCGATCATCGTGAAGGAGACCGCCCATGCTTAACGCGTTGATTGCGCTCGGCTTGCTAGTAGCGGGCATCGCTACGTTTCGCCAGCGGGTCCCGAAGGTTGTCCCCCGATCAATCGGGCGACACCCCGCGAAGGACCTGCAAAGCCGCAGCATGGATCCGGAGTCGCATAGATCAACCTGATATGGAGGAACGTCCCATGGCTTGTCTTGATCTCAGTCCGGCAATCACGGCCATTCGAGCCCGGCCCGAAGAGTTCGAGTTTGCAGGCAACTCGCTTCATCATATTCCGAGCAACCACAAGTTCTATTTCCAGAACGATGGCAACGTCGATGTCGTCGCCGACTGTGGCTGCTCCTCGCTCCAGACGTCCCGCGCGCAAGGGGAAGCGTTCCATACCGCGTACAAGGACTGGCTCGCGACGTACTGGCACCCCGTTCAGATCAACCGGCAGTTCGCCTCACACTTCGAGACGCCGAACCTGTGGCGGCGATTGCTGCTGAAGCTCCTCAAATACCTGCTGACTCAGCGCCCACACCAACCGGTGAAGGCGGTGGTGCCCCTGCATTCACTTAGCTGAATGCCGCGCAGGCGTATGACAGCCGAAGTCAGAGAGCGGTGCACAAGCATGGCCGAGTCTAGGGAGGAATACGTCTAGGCGCTGCCTCGCGCCAACGAGACAGCGAAAAGCGTTGTCAGACCAGCGTAGTCGTGCATCGGCAAGTGGATGGCAGCGGGCTCTCTATCCCCTTCCCCCAAGGGGGAGCTGCCATCAGCGGGCCGGCGTTTCCCTTCTCGGGGACGCCGGCCCGATCTCTCTGTGCTTGCGAAGATGGAATTGGAGGGAAGTGTGACTATCATGCCCGTCGCAACGCCTGGGAAAAGCACGCGTCTTCCGGCCTCGACATTGCGGAATGGACCCGTGGAGTGTCGTGTCCGATAGCGCCATGACCGCATCGGACGGTCATCGACGAACACGACGCCGTGCGATGCGGTTCGTTCTCCTGATCGGCATTCTGAGCTTCTTCGCCGACTTCACCTACGAAGGATCGCGCAGCATTCTGGGGCCTTACCTCGCTGTTCTCGGCGCCTCTGGCGCCATCGTAGCGAGTGTCACGGGCTTCGGTGAGCTGCTCGGCTACGGCCTGCGGCTGGTGTCGGGACGATGGGCCGATGCGACCGGGCGCTTCTGGCAGATCACGATTTTTGGCTATGTCCTGCAAATGGCCGCGGTACCCGCACTCGCGCTCACGACCACTTGGACGCAGGCAGCCCTGTTGATCATCCTCGAGCGGGTCGGCAAGGCGATCCGCAATCCGCCGCGTGATGTCATGCTCTCGCACGCAGCCAAGCAGTTCGGCGGTT
>CAYLMS010000364.1:0-2212 GCA_964384455.1 uncultured Microbacterium sp.
AGGGCGTTGTCGGTCATTTCTCCTCCGTCGGGGGGGGGGGGTGGCGGGTCGCCAGGAAGGCGTCCATCGTGCGCCAGCGGTGGTTGCGGGCGGCCAGCTCGATGTCGATCGGGTCGGCCTGCTCGCGGATGAGTCGGATGATCTCGGTGTGCTCCTCCACCGAGTGCTGCGCCCGGCCCGGCACGAACGCGAAGGTCGAGTCACGCAACCCGGACAGCCGGGACCAGCCCCGGTGCACGAGGTCGAGGATGTGCGGATTGGGGCAGGGCTCGTAGAGCACGGAGTGGAACTGCCGGTTCAGCTCGGTGAACAGGTGCGCGTCGAAGTGGTCGAGCAGGCGCTGCATCCTGTGGTTGACCTCCTCGGCGCGGTCGAGGTCGGCCTGGTGCAGCATCGGTGCCGACAGCGCGGTCGCGGCGCCCTCGACGAGTCCGAGGGTCTGCATCACATAGACGTACTCGGTCTCGTCGACCAGCGCGACCCTGGCGCCGACATTGCGCTCGAACGACACGAGTCCCTCGGCCTCCAGCCGGCGGATGGCCTCGCGCACGGGCACCACGCTCATGCCGAGCCCGTCGGCGATCGGCCCCAGCACCAGCCGGTACCCCGGCACGAACTCGTGCGTCGCGATGCGCTCGCGCAGCCATTCGTAGGCACGCTGCGACTTGCTGCCCGCGTCGACCACTACCGCGGTGCTCATCCCGCCTTCTCCTGCGCATAGCGCGCGCGCCACTCGGCGTTCATCGGGAACAGCCCGTCGACCGGATGCCCCTCCGCGACGCGGGCGGCGATCCAGGCGTCCTCCTCCTCCTGTGCGAGGGCCGCGTCGACGACCTCCTCGGCGAGGGCGGGCGGGATCACGACCACCCCGTCGGCGTCGCCGACGAGGATGTCGCCTGGCTGCACGGTGGCGCCGCCGCAGGCGATGGTGACATCGGCGTCCCACGGCACGTGCCGCCGGCCGAGCACCGCGGGGTGCGCGCCGTTGAAGTACACCGGGATGCCGACGGCGGCGACGGCATCGTGATCGCGCACACCGCCGTCGGTGATCACACCGGCCGCGCCACGGGCGTGCGCGCGGATCGCGAGGATGTCCCCGAGCGTGCCTGAACCCGACTCGCCCCTGGCCTCGATCACGAGCACCTCGCCCGCGCCGACGGCGTCGAACGCGCGCTTCTGGGCGTTGTAGCCGCCGCCGTGCGAGGCGAACAGGTCTTCCCGATTGGGTACGAAGCGCAGCGTCTTGGCGGTGCCGACCAGCTTCGCGGCGGGATGCAGCGGCCGCACGCCGTCGATCGACACGTTGTTCAGCCCGCGCTTGCGTAGCTGCGCCGACAGGCCGGCGACGGGCGTTCGCTCGAGCTTCGCCCGCAGTTCGGCGGTGAGCACCGGGCGAGCCGGGGCGAGGCCGGCGGCCTCGCGCGAGCCCCAGGCCTCGGCGCGCTGCAGATCGTCGACCGCGGGCAGCGAGCCCACGCTCTCATCGAACTCGGCCGTGCCCTGGATGACGGTGGTGACCAGGCGCCCCGACGTGCCACCGGTCGCCGGCGCATCGACCTCGACCTCGACGACATCACCCGGCACCACGACCGAGGAGCCGGCCGGCGTGCCGGTGAGGATGACATCGCCCGGCTCCAGGGTGAAGTGCTGAGACAGGTCGGCCACGAACTGGGCGAGCGGGAAGATCAGCCCCGCGGTGGTGTCGTCCTGGGCGATGACGCCGTTCACCCACGTGCGCACGCGCAGTGCGGCGGGATCGACGCCGCGTGCGTCGATCAGTCGCGGGCCGAGGGGGGTGAAGCCGTCGCCGCCCTTGGAGCGCACGTTGGATCCCTTGTCGTTCGCGCGCAGATCGTACAGCCCGAAGTCGTTGGCCGCGGTCACCCAGGCCACATGCTCCCATGCCCGCTCCAGCGGCACGCGGCGGGCCGCGGTGCCGATCACCAGAGCGATCTCGCCCTCGAAGGCGAGCAGTTCGGTGCCGGCGGGGCGCTCGATCACACCGCCGGAGGCGGCCACCGAACTCGACGGCTTGAAGAAGTACGAGGGGGTCGCGGGGCGGCGCCCGCGCTGGTCGGCGCGGGACGCGTAGCTCAGGTGGATCGCGGCGATCTTGCCCGGCCGGGCGCCGAGGGCTGCGAACCGCGGGTCTGCGGCATCCGTCGTCGTACCATCGCTCATGGGCTTCCTCGCTCCTAGTTGTATCTGAAAT
>CAYLMS010000365.1:0-2204 GCA_964384455.1 uncultured Microbacterium sp.
CGCGGCGTCCGTCGATTTCGGCAGCGGGGTGTGGCGGCCGGTGTCCGGGTTCGTGGACGCGTCGTCGGGCGGGTACCCGGTGCGGGTGGTGGAAGCACACACCGCGTTGGTGGCCCGCACGTGCCTGGAATACCCGCCCGGCCCCGGCTGCTGACCGCCCCCAAGGTCCCGACGGTTGCCGAGGAACCGCGGGATGGTTGCCGAGGAACCGCGGGATGGTTGCCGAGCCTGTCGAGGCACGCCCTTCGACAGGCTCAGGGACCGGGCTCGGGCTCAGGGACCGGGCTCGGGCCGCCTACATCGGTTGCCGAGCTTGTCGAGGCACGCCCTTCGACAAGCTCGGGCTCAGGGACCGGGCTCAGGGATCGAGGGCAGGCCCAGCAAATCATTCCAGCGCGCGGGTGTCGTCGTCGACCCAGTCCAGCGACTTCGTCACGGCCTTGTGCCACTGCCTCATGCGCTGCTCGCGCTCGGCCTCCGGCATCCGCGGCTCGAAGCGCGCATCCGGCCGCCACAGGTCGCGCAGCTCACCTCGATCGGCCCACACCCCGGTCGCTAGCCCGGCCGCAAATGCCGCGCCGAGCGCGGTGGTCTCGACCACCTTGGGGCGCACCACCGGAATGCCCAGGATGTCGGCCTGGAACTGCATCAGCAGGTCGTTGCGCGTCATCCCACCGTCCACACGCAGTTCGGCCAGCGCCTTCCCGGTGTCGGCGACCACGGCGTCGAGCACGTCCCGCGTTTGGAAAGCCGTGGACTCCAACGCCGCACGGGCGATGTGCCCGCGATGCACGAATCGCGTCATGCCCACCAGCGCACCGCGCGCGTCGGCGCGCCAGTAGGGCGCGAACAGTCCCGAGAAGGCCGGCACGAAATAGGCCCCGCCGGAGTCATCGACAGAAGAGGCGAGCGTTTCGACATCCTCCGACCGGGTGATCATGCCGAGGTTGTCGCGCAACCACTGCACGAGCGATCCCGTGACGGCGATCGACCCCTCCAGCGCATAGCGCGCCGGCTCGCCCTGCTGCTGGTACGCGACGGTCGTGATGAGCCCGTGCTCCGAACCCACCCGGCGCTCACCCGTATTCACGATCAGGAAGTTGCCCGTGCCGTAGGTGTTCTTCGCCTCGCCGTCGTCGAAGGCGGCCTGCCCGAAGGTGGCCGCCTGCTGGTCGCCGAGGATCCCCGCGATCGACACGCCCGCGGCCGGCCCGTCGTCCCGCACGGTGCCGTGCACCCCCGACGAGGGACGGATGGCCGGCAGCATCGCGCGCGGGATCCCCCACACGTCCAGCAGCGACTGATCCCAGTCCAGCGTCGCGAGATCCATCAGCAGCGTGCGACTGGCGTTCGTGACATCGGTGACGTGCAGCCCGCCCGTGAGATTCCACACCAGCCAGGTGTCGGGCGTGCCGAACAGCAGCTCGCCGCGCTCGGCGGCGCCGCGCGCTCCCGGAGTGTGCTCCAGGATCCAGGCGATCTTCGAGGCCGAGAAGTAGGTGGCCAGCGGCAGCCCGGTCTGCTGCGCGAAGCGGCGACCACCGCCGTCGGCGGCGAGCCGGTCGATCTGCGGCTGCGTGCGGGTGTCCTGCCAGACGATCGCGTTCGCGATCGGCCGCCCGGTGCGCCGCTCCCAGACCATCGCCGTCTCGCGCTGGTTGGTCACTCCGATGCCGGCGAGGTCGCGCGCCGCCACGCCGGCCCGCGACAGCGCCTCACCGATCGTCCAGCAGGCGTTGGCCCAGATCTCGGCGGGGTCGTGCTCCACCCAGCCCGGTCGCGGGAACAGCTGCTCGTGTTCGCGCTGCGCCGACGCGAGCACCGCGCCCGACGCGTCGAACACGATGGCCCGAGTGGAGGTGGTGCCCTGATCGAGGGCGAGCACGTGGCCGGTCACGTGCGCCAGGCTATCGTGAGTCCCTGCAACGACCGGTCGCGGCGGCGGGACTCCGGCTACCGCACGGCCGGAAGGCGATCGGGTTCCGAATGCGGCGAGGGCCCCGGCTCGGCTGCGCCGACAAGAGCGACGGCGCGCTCCACCTCGTCGGCGCAGGATGCGGCATCCCACCCCAGCACCGGCGCGATCGCGGCGGCGACCTCCTGCGCGCACTCGCGCGACGCGGCGCCCGTGAAAGCCAGCGACGTGCGCCGGGCCAGCAGGTCGTCGAGGTGCCCGCGGACCTCGCGCATCGGCCGGGGCACCG
>CAYLMS010000366.1:0-2204 GCA_964384455.1 uncultured Microbacterium sp.
CCGCTCGACCGTCGCGGCGACCGCCGGCTGTCGGCCATTCCGGTGGCGGAACTGGTGCGGGTGCTCGCCGGACTCGCCGCGCAGTCCGAGTTCTTCGACAACCTGATCGAACGCGCCACCCTGCGCAGCGAACTGGCGGGGCTCGGCCTCGAGCCGCTGCTCACCGAACTGTCGGTGCGGCACGTGCCCGAGGAGCAGGTCGGCGGCGAGCTCGAATACGCCTGGTGGCAGTCGGCGCTGGAGCACCTGCTGCGCTCGGACCGTGCACTGCTCGGAGCCAACACGTCGGTCGTCGACCGCCTGGAGCGCGACTTCCGGCTCGTCGACGACGCGCACGCCGCGGCCGCCGGGCCGCTGCTGGCCTGGGAGCTCGCCGCGCAATGGCGGATCGCGATCGTCGACCACCCTGCCGAGGCGGAGGGGCTCAAGCGCGCACTGCGAGGCGCACCGACGCCGGAGGCGCTGCAGCGCGCCGCGCCCAGCATCCTGCGCACGCTCGTGCCGCTGTGGCTCGCCTCGCCCTACGACGTGCCGCGCATTCCCGACGATGTGCGCTTCGACGCGGTGCTGATCGCGGATGCGTCGGCCCTGTGCCTCGCGGAGGTCGCCCCCGCCATCCGCCGGGCGGGCCAGGTGGTCGTATTCGGCGACCCCGTCACTCAGCTGCCCACTCCGTTCGACATCGGCGCGGTGAGCGACGATGAGGAGCCGGAGGTGGCCTTCGACGAGGCATCCGCGTTCGTGCGTCTCGCCGAGCTGCTGCCGGTCGCCACCCTCACCCGCAGCTACCGGGCGGGCGGGGAAGACCTGGCCGAACTGGTCAATGACGCGTTCTACGGCGGTGAGATCAGCTCGCTGCCCTGGGCCGGATCGTATCTGGGCCGGGGCAGCCTGAGCGTCGACTACGTGGCCGGCGGGGTGGGCACCCCCGACCCCGTCTCCGGTGCGGTGGAGAGCCCCGACGCCGAGGTCGCCCGTGTGGTGACGCTCGTCGTGGAGCATGCCGTGCACCGCCCGACCGAGTCGCTGATGGTGGTCACTGCCAGCCGGCGCCACGCCGAGCGGGTGCGGGCGGCCGTCACGGCCGCGTTCGCGGGCCGTTCGGATGTCGCCGATTTCGTCGCGCGCGACTCCGCGGAGCCGTTCGCGGTGCTCACCCTCGAGGAGTCGGTAGCCGAGAGCCGCGACCGGGTGGTCTTCTCGCTCGGCTTCGGGCTCACCAAGCACGGCCGCGTGCTCAGCGACTTCGGCGACCTGTCCACCCCCGACGGGGAGCGATTGCTCACCGTGGGTATGACCCGGGCGCGCCGCTCGATGGTCGTGGTGTCGTCGATCCGCCCCACGGCGTTCGACGACGGGCGGCTCGCGCACGGCGCGCAGACGTTGATGGGCATCCTCAACGGTGTGGCCGCGCGCTCGCGCGAGGCGCGGCTGGAAGATCTCGCCGACCCGCTCACCCGTGCGCTGGCCCGCGAGCTGCGTCGCCTGGGCGCGTCGGTGGATGTCGACTACCGGGGGCTGCTGCCCCTGGTGGCGCAGCACGCGGGAAAAGCCGTGGTGGTCGAGTCCGACCCCGAGTCGCGCGGCGAGTCGCTGCGCGAGTCGCTGCGGCTGCGCCCGCACGTGCTGCGCCGACTCGGCTGGCACTACGTGCGCGTGCACGCGTTCGACCTCTACAGCGACCCCGCCTTGGTGGCGGTGCGCATCGCCGGGCTCCTGGGCATCGCGCCCGAGACACCCACCGCCGACACCGATACTCAGCCGATCGCGGTCGTCGAGTGACGGGTGAGCACGAGCCGCGTCAGCGGGTCGTGCGCGCCGGCCGGGGGCGCAGGGCGAAGCTCACCCCTGCCCCCGGCACGACGGCGGAGCCGACCGCGCCCGACGAGGAGCCGGAGGCTGCGGCATCCGGCCCCAACGACGAGCGGATGCGCGGCGACAAGCCGCCGCACTACTGATGCGGTGCGGGGGCACGGTCGACTGGCGCCGTGATCAGGCGCGGTCGCGGGCCAGCAGGTCGCGGATCTCGGCCAGCAGTTCGGCCTCGGTGGGCGCGGCCGCCTCTTCGGGCCCGGCGGCCGCGGCGCGCTTGGCCTCCTGGCGCTCCTTGAGCGTGTTCATCGGGAACACCAGTGCGAAGTAGACGACCAGGGCAACCGCGAGGAAACTGATGATGGCGCTCACGACGCTGCCCCAGAGAAACG
>CAYLMS010000367.1:0-2200 GCA_964384455.1 uncultured Microbacterium sp.
AGACGGCTCGGGCGCCGCCTACAACGGCCCCTACTACTTCACCGGACTGATCCGGTTCGCCGCCGTCTACAACGTGGCGCTCACCGCGGCCCAGGTGACGGCCCGCTATCAGGCCGGCACCCCCTGATACTGCCGCGGGCCGGCGTAGACTGATCGGGTCATGAAGATCGTCGCGTCGTCCGACTGGCGGGACGACATCCCGTTCGAGACTCCGCTGATGCTCGCGAGCGTGGTGCCGGGAGATGCGGCACGCTGTGCCGCCTGCGGCCCTGACGCCGAGCCGATCACCCGCGACGAGCTCTGGGCGGTCAAGCACCGCCACCCCAAGCAGCATCGCGGCTATGTGCGGTTCTACTGCCGCACCCATGTGCCGGTGCCGCCTCGGCCCGTGGCCGCCCCTGCGCCGGTGCGCACCGCCCGGCCACGCTCGGCTGCGGCGCGGGTGGCCCTGCCCGAGCATGCCGCCGCAGTCTGCCCCGACTGCTTCGTCGAGGTGCCGGGCACCGGAGTCTGCGGTGTGTGCGGGATGCGGGTGGCCTGAGTCAGCCCACCAGCTCGGGCATGCGCAGCGACGCCGCCTCGGCGTAGGGCGCGAGCAGCGCCGCACCGATCTCCCCTGCCCACGGTCCGAGCTTCGCGCGCACGATCATCGGCTCCGGCAGGATCGTGAGCCGACGGGCCACCGCCGCGCGAAGGGGCACGAGCAGGGTGTCGCCGGCGTCGGCCACGCCACCGCCGATCACGATGCGTGCGGGCGCGAGCAGCGCGGTGACCCACGACAGGGCGTCGGCCAGCGCCTCCACCGCCGTGTTCCACGCGGCCGTGGCCGTCGGGTCGCCGAGCTCCACGGCGGCCGCGACGGCGCGCGCGCTGTCGCGGCCCGCGGCGCGGGCGATCGCGGGCGCCGCAGTGATCGACTCCAGGTTGACCAGATCGGGATGCGGCTCGGGAAACGGTGCGAGCATCCCGATCTCCCCCGCCCAGGGAGACTGCGCAGGCGCACCGTGGCCGGCGATGGCGACGCTGATGCCCGTGCCGACGGGCAGGAAGGCGGTGAGTCCCGGGCCGTCGGCGCCGGCACCCCAGCGGTGCTCGGCGGCAGCTCCCGCGCCCACATCGTGCCCGAGCGGGATGCGGCAGCCCCACCTCGTCGACACCAGGTCGACCAGCGGCAGCTCGCGCCAGCCGAGGTTGTGCGAGTGCAGCACGACGCCGCGCGCACCGTCGATGATGCCGGGGGCGGCCATCCCGGCCGCGCCGGGCGCCGCATCGAGGTCGATCAGCAGCTGGGCGACGGTGTCCGCGGTGCGCGTGCCGGCGGCATCCGCCTGCGGGGTGGGCACCTTCACGCGCCGCAGCACGTGCCCGTCGGGCTCGATCGCGACCGCCTTGATGGCGGTGCCGCCGATGTCGACCCCGACGAGGTGGGTGTTCACAGTGCTCTCTTTCGTTCGTGCGGGCGCGCAGACAGCGGCATCGTCGTTCAGGCCGGGCTACTTGATGGCGCCGGCGGTGAGGCCGGACACCACGCGGTTCTCGATCAACGCGAACAGGATGATGACGGGGATGGTCGCGATCACCGACCCGGCGAACAGGTGCCCCCAGTCGACCGAGTACTGGCCGATGTAGCCGTTGATGGCGACGGTCAGCGGCCGCTGATCGGGCGACTCGACCAGGCTCAGGGTCAGGGCGACGAGGAACTCGTTCCACGCGCTGATGAAGGTGAAGATCAGCGCAGTGACGATGCCGGGCACGGCCAGCGGAATGGTGATCCGCATCAGCGCGCCGAACCGGTTCAGCCCGTCGACCATGGCGGCCTCTTCGAGTTCGACCGGGATCGAGCCGAAGAACGCGTTCAGGATCCAGATCGAGAACGCGAGGTTGAACCCGGCGTTGATCAGGATGAGGCTCACCACACTCGGCAGGGCGAAGTCGACGAATTCGCGCTGCAGGCCCACGAGCATCGCGGCGGGCTGGAACATCTGCGTCGCCAGCACCAGCAGCAGGAAGAAGGCGCGGCCGCGGAACCTGTGCCGCGCGGTGTAGTAGGCGGCGGGCATCGCGACGAGCATCACGACGAGAGTCGCGCCCCCGGCGACCATCAGCGACGTGGACAGGTTTCCGCCGAAGCCGGTCGACCAGATCGTGAAGAAGTTCGAGAACGTGAACGCCTTCGGCCACAGGTTCTGGTCGAGCAGCT
>CAYLMS010000368.1:0-2197 GCA_964384455.1 uncultured Microbacterium sp.
GTCGTTGCTCCATAGGCTCGAAGCCGCGATCGGCCGGATGGTGCGCCGGGTGGGGTTGTCGGCGACGCTGGGCGACATGGGCTTGGCGGCCGAGTTCTTGCGCCCGGGCGGAGGCGACGACGTCGTCATCTTGGAAAGCGCGTCGGGTGGAGCGACGGTGCATCTGCAGGTGCGCGGCTACGAAAAAAAGCATGACGCCCCGAGGTCTGGCGGCGAGACTGACGAACACGACCTGCTCTACATGCGCCAGATCGCGGGCCATATCTTCGAAACCCTCAGAGGCAAAAACGGGTTGGTGTTCGCGGGGTCGCGGGCCAACGTCGAAGCCTATGCCGACCTGTTGCGCCAGGCGTCGGAGAAGTTGGGTGTACCGGAGGAATTCTTCGCGCATCACGCAAATCTCAGCCGCACGCACCGGGAGTTCGTTGAAGAGCGCCTTAAAGCCGGCAAACTACCGACGAGCGCCGTGTGCACATCGACGCTAGAGCTCGGCATCGACATCGGCGCTGTCGAGAACGTGGCCCAGATTGGGGCGCCCTGGACTGTCGCGTCGCTTCGCCAGCGCCTTGGGCGCTCGGGACGTCGCGGCGGCAAGCCCGCAGTGATAAGGCTCTATATACCGGAGCGGCAGCTTTCGGATGACCTTCACCCGGCCGACCGGCTGCGCTGCCAGCTCGTTCAGACCATTGCCATGGTGCAGCTCCTGGCAAAGCGATGGTGCGAGCCGCCGCGTGTGGATGCCCTTCATCTGTCGACCTTGGCGCAGCAGGTGTTAGCGGTGATCGCTCAACATGGCGGCATCACCGCGGCCCGTGCCTATGAGCTCTTGGCCAGGCGCGGTGCCTTTGGGGCAGTTTCGCCCGACGTGTTCTCGGGCATCTTGCGCGCTCTCGGTGACAAGCAGAACCGGCTCATCGAGCAGGCCCCAGACGGCACGCTACTGCTGGGCAAAGTCGGGGAGCGCATTGTCGACCACTACGACTTCTATGCGGTGTTCCAAAGCCCCGATGAATTTCGGGTCGTTTGCGAAGGAAAGGAACTGGGGACACTGCCTATCCTGACCGTCTTGGTCCCCGATATGACCATCATCTTCTCGGGACGACGCTGGCAGGTGATTGAGGTGAGGGACCGCGAGAAGGTCGTGGTGGTAAGCCCTTCGCGGTCAGGTGTGCCGCCCATGTTCGGGGGAGAGGGCGGGGACATGCATGACGTCGTCGCGGCGGAGATGCGAGAGGTCTATCTCAGCCCTGAAGTGCCGTCTTTTCTCGACGATACTGCCGCGCGCCTCCTTGGCGAGGCCAGAGGCGAATTCGATCGGCTTGGCTTGCGTCGGTCGAACATCGTCGAGATCGACGGCGATACCTTCCTGTTTCCCTGGGCGGGCTCAGTGGCGCTCGGTACCTTGGCCCTGGCCCTCAAGGGCAGCGGGCTCGCCATCTCGACGCGCGGGGTGGTTCTCGAAGCAGACCGCACGCCGGCCGAGAGGGCTGTTGCCGCGCTGCGCAGTTTTGAGGGAGCGCCGCCACCCGATGCCGTCTATCTGGCCACGACCGTCGGCAACCTCATTCACGAAAAGTACGATCCTTACCTCCCGCGCGAGCTGCTGGCGGTGGGCTATGCTTCCGATCGGATGAGACCAGATGCAGTGCCGGTGCTGGCGAGGCGGCTTCTTAGTCAGGACGAACCTGAGCTGTAGGAATGCGTTCGGTGTCTCTCGTTTGAGACCGATCAAACCTTTCATAGAAGAGACGAAATCAGATTGGGGTCGCCAACTCCAGGTATCTGCAGAAGGAGTTCGCCAGTTGCATTTGCCGCGGTGTGCGGCATTCCGGTTCGAACACGGCAGGCGAAGCAACGAGAATGCACAGACACTTGGCCCGCGAAGTCGCCACATTCAGCCGATTCGCACTGTAGAGAAACTCCATGCCACGCGGGGCATCGGCATGAGTTGACGTTGTCATGGAATAGATCACGATCGGCGCTTCTTGACCCTGGAATTTGTCGACCGTTCCGATGCGCGCGCCGGGCAAACGATCCTGAAGCTCGAACACCTGGGCGTTGTAGGGCGCGATGATCAATATGTCGTTCGCCGTGATTGCACGCTCCTTGCTATCGCGATCAATCCACGTTGTGTTCGAATTCAGGCTATTGTCGATGAGCCCTTTGATTGCGTCCGCTGCCCCAGGGAAATCGGTGC
>CAYLMS010000369.1:0-2182 GCA_964384455.1 uncultured Microbacterium sp.
AGAAGGTGATCCTCCCCGACGAGGTGAAGGACACCTGGGCGTCGATGGCCGGATGCGCGGCCAAGACCGTGCTGCGCGGCTTCGACCGCGCCGGCGGCATCCGATCCGGCAGCACCGTCGTCGTGCAGGGCTCCGGCGCGCTGGGCATCTTCGCCACGGCTGTGGCGAAGATCTCGGGAGCCGGCACGGTGATCACCGTGGGCGCACCGGCAGAGCGGCTTGCCATGGCCGAGCGCTTCGGCGCCGACCACACCGTCAGCATCGAGCTCGGCAGCGAGGGCATCGTCGCGAAGGTCATGGAGCTCACCGGCGGCCGCGGTGCCGACCTCATCATCGACCTGGCCGGCGCACCCAGCGTGGGTCCCGAGGCGGTGGGGATGGCGGCGACGCGCGGCACCTTCGTGGTGATCGGCAGCACCGGCCCGGTCGGTGCGCCCTTCCCGCTGTCCGCCGTGATGGGCAAGGAGCTCACCATCGTCGGGTCGATCAACGGCGACGTGTCGGATTACCTGCACGCCATCGACTTCCTCCGCACGTTCGCCGACCGGTTCGCCTGGGACGACCTGTTCAGCGCCCCCGTCGGGCTCTCTGAGGCGTCCGCCTGCATCGCACACATGCACGAGCTGGGCGAGATCAAGGCTGTCATCGACCCCCGCCTGGCCTGACCACCCACCCGAAGGATCATCATGACCGTATCCGCACCCCGCCGCGCGCTCGGCGGCATCGACGTGCCCGCACTCGCGCTGGGCTCCTGGCACACCTACGACCGGATGGACTTCGAGGACGCCGTCGCCCTGGTCGGCACCGCGATCGACCGCGGGGTGAACATGTTCGACGTCGGCGTCTACGGCTTCCCCGGCATGAAGCCGCCGGCCATCACCGACGTGCTGTTCTCGGCGATCATCCGGGCCACCGGCATCGCCCGCTCCGGCTACCTGCTCTCGGAAAAGATCTGGACCGACGCCTACGAGGGCGGCTTCGCCACCCAGTTCGAGCGCGCCCTGTTCCGGGTCGGCACCGACCACGCAGACATCGCGGTGCTCGGCGATATCCATCGCGACGACATCACGATGCACGACATCGCCACGGCGATGCAGGAGCTCGTCGACAAGGGGCTCGTCACCGTGTGGGGCGTGAACAACTGGTCGGCGGCGAACATCGCCGAGCTGCGCCGGATCGCGGCAGCGGAAGGGCTGGCTGCGCCCGCGTTCGCGCAGCTGAAGTACTCGGTCGCACGCCGCTCGATCCCCGACGGCGAGCCCTTCGCCGCGCTGTTCGCAGACGGATTCCTCTTCGAGGCCTCGGACGTGCTCGAAGGCGGCTACCTCACCGGCAACCCGAACCGCGAGCGCGAGGTGGGCCGCGACCCGGGCGAGGTGCGGGCCCGACTGGTCGAGTACCTGCCCGAGTATGTCGCGGTCGCAGAGAGCCTGGGCACGACGCCCGCACAGCTCGCCGTCGCGTTCACGCTCACCCACCCGGCCAATGCGACGACCCTCGTCGGCGTCACCCGGCTCGAGCAGCTGGAAGACAACCTCGCGGCATTCGCGCTGGTCGAGCGGATCGGCGCGGCGGACATCCGCGCCGCGGTAGAGCCGTTCTGGGCCGATCGCGGGGTCGTCGACCCCGCCGGCCCCTGATCCCCCACCCCCAAGGAAGGACCGCCATGTCAGCAGAGCAGCCCATCGCGATCGACCCCGAGATCCTGCCCGCACTTCGGATGATGGCGGGTCCGCCGCTGACCGAGGAACTGCTGCGGGCGAGCCGCACGGCGCCGCCGATGTTCGAGATGCCGCCGATCGCCCAGTTGATCGGCGACCGCCCGATCGAATGGGAGGATCGCACGATTCCCGGTCAGTCCGGCGGGCCCGACCTCGAGATCACCATCATCCGACCGGTCGGCGTGACCGGGCGGGTTCCCGGGCTGTACAACATCCACGGCGGCGGGATGATCACCGGCACCAAGGAGATGGACAGCCTGCGGCTGATCGAGCTGGTCGACGAGCTCGGGGTGGTGGCGGTGAACGTGGAATACCGGCTCGCGCCGGAGCATCCCTACCCTGCCGGGGTCGAGGACATCTATGCGGGGCTGGTGTGGACCGCGGCGAATGCGGCGGAGCTTCACATCGACCCCGACCGGCTGGTCGTGATGGGCGGTTCGGCGGGCGGCGGCTTCTCCGCG
>CAYLMS010000370.1:0-2175 GCA_964384455.1 uncultured Microbacterium sp.
CAGCGAGGTCACCTCGCTCGGCCTGGTGCAGATGACGCGCAAGAAGCTGGGGCTCGGGCTGCTCGAGACGTTCAGCGAGCCGTGCGAGGTGTGCGCCGGCCGCGGTATCGTCGTGCACCACGATCCGGTGGTCAAGCATCGTGCGCAGCCCTCGACGGGCAACGGCAATGGCAGTGGCGGCGGGCGGCGACCGCGCCAGGCTGCGACGGCTCCGGCTCCTGCCGGCGGCACTCACGTGATCACCGAGGGCGTGAAGTCCGCGCTCGCGCAGATCGCCGCCTCGACGATCCATCCGCATCCGGATGCCGTCACCGAGGATGCCGCGCCCGCAGCGCCGGCCGTGCCCGAAGCGCCGACGGCCGACGCCGCTGCGCCCGAACCGGAGGCTCCGCGCAGCAAGCCCAAGCGGCGCAAGCGCGCGGAGCCGGCGAAGCCGAAGACCGAGCAGCAGCAACTGCTCGACTCCGTGCTCGACGCGCTGCCCGAGCCGAAGGCGGCCGGTCAGGGCCGCGCCAGGCGCCGGGTCAGTACGGCGGCGCTCACCGGCACGCCCGTCGTGCACGCGCCCGACGCCCCCTAGGCGTCAGCGTCCGCGCCGCTCGCGAGCCGTGACGCGCAGACCCGACGCGATCAGCCGGCGCACGAGTTCGTGCCCGTCCACGGGCTGCGCGCCCGCGGCGATCAGCCGGTCGCGAGCCTCGGCGGGCACGTCGTAGTGATCGAGGTCGAAGCTGCGCGCGGGCAGAGCCTGGGCTCGGGCGAACGCGTGCAGCTCGTCAAGATCGCTGTCGCTGACCAGGTGCGCCCACAGCCGACCGTGCGCGGGCCAGCGCGGCTCGTCGATCAGCACCGCCATGCACCAGATCCTAGGCGCGCCGCGGCTCGCTTTGCGGGGTGCGCTCGGCATCCGGTAAAGTAGTCCTTTGGTGCGTCGAGTTCCATCCGCACCGCGTCGTGGCATGTGAGCGCGTGCGCTCCCGAAGAAACAGGTATGAAGTGGTTTACGCAGTTGTGCGCGCCGGTGGCCGGCAGGAGAAGGTGGAGGTCGGCACGATCCTGCACGTCGACCGTCTGCAGGCGGCTGCGGGCGAGAAGGTGCAGCTTGCGGCTGTGCTGCTCGTCGACGGCGACGCCGTCACGACCGACGCGGCGAAGCTCGCGAAGGTGACCGTGACCGCCGAGGTCATCGGCGACCTGCGCGGCCCGAAGATCGTCATCCAGAAGTTCAAGAACAAGACCGGCTACAAGAAGCGCCAGGGGCACCGTCAGGATCTCACGCGCGTCAAGATCACCGGCATCAAGTAAGCGAGGCGCGACAGATGGCACACAAGAAGGGCGCAAGCTCCACCCGCAACGGCCGCGACTCCAACGCCCAGCGACTGGGCGTCAAGCGCTTCGGCGGCCAGGCCGTCAACGCGGGCGAGATCCTCGTGCGTCAGCGCGGCACCCACTTCCACCCCGGCGTGAACGTCGGCCGCGGCGGCGACGACACGCTGTTCGCGCTGGCCGCCGGTGCGGTGCAGTTCGGCACGAAGGGCGGCCGCAAGGTCGTCAACATCGTGGCGGCGGCCGAGTAGCAGCCGGACACACTCCGCAGTGCGACGGGGCGGGCTTCGGCCCGCCCCGTCGCCCATTGGGCCAGACATCCAGGAGCATCCATGGTCACGTTCGTCGACGAGGTGACGCTGCACCTGCGCGCGGGCGGCGGAGGAAACGGCTGCGTGTCGGTGCGGCGCGAGAAGTTCAAGCCGCTCGCCGGCCCCGACGGCGGAAACGGGGGCAACGGCGGCGACATCGTGCTGGTGGCCGACCCGCAGGTGACCACGCTGCTCAGCTACCACCACTCTCCCCACCGGCACGCCGCAGGTGGCGGGTTCGGCATGGGCGACAACCGCTCGGGGGCCGCGGGCGAGCCGGTGGAGTTGGCCGTGCCGGTCGGCACAGTGGTGAAGGATGCCGCGGGCGCCACGCTGATCGACCTGCTCGAGCCGGGTACCCGCTACGTCGTCGCTCCCGGTGGTATCGGTGGGCTCGGCAACGCCGCGCTCGCCTCGCCGCGGCGCAAGGCGCCCGGGTTCGCGCTGCTGGGCACGCCGGGCTGGGAGGGCGACGTCGTCCTCGAGCTGAAGACCGTCGCCGACGTGACGCCAGAGGCCGCGGCGCGGGCCGCCGGGC
>CAYLMS010000371.1:0-2170 GCA_964384455.1 uncultured Microbacterium sp.
GGTTGTAGACGCTGACCCCGGTGACGTCGCCCGGCAGCAGGTCGGGCGTGAACTGGATGCGACGCACCGTCGCATCGACGGATGCCGCGAGCGCCCGTGCGAGCATGGTCTTGCCGACGCCCGGAACGTCTTCGATGAGCAGGTGCCCCTCGGCGAGCAGGCAGACCAGCGCGAAGCGCACGGCATCCGGCTTGCCGTCGATCACGCGGCCCACCGACTCCGCGATCGCGGCGGTGGTGCGCGCGAACTCGTCCGCGGTGAGTGCGTCGGTGCCCGATTCAGCCACTGCCGTCCCCTAGCCAGGGCATCGTCGCCCTGCGTTCGATGCTAACAACGCGCAGCGACGCCGGGGCCGGAGCGCCTGCGCGGCACGACCGCTGCACCGCACCCGATAGACTCGGAGCAGCTCTCCGCGAGGCGGCATCCAGGCCAACTCCCCCAGGACGGAAACGTAGCAAGGGTAACCGGGCTCTGCCGGGTTCGCGGAGAGTCTTTCCTTCTAGGCTGGACGCGTGGCGCAGAGCATCTACCTCACCTCGGCCGAGGGCCACTCCGGCAAGTCCACGATCGCGCTCGGCGTGCTCGACGCCCTGAGCATCTCGTCGGCACGGGTCGGGGTGTTCCGCCCGATCGCACGCTCGGCCGTCGTGCGCGACTATGTGCTCGAGATGCTGCTCGCCCACGACGGCGTCGACCTCGACTACGACAGCTGCGTCGGCGTGACGTACGACGACGTGCACGCCGATCCCGAGGCGGCGCTCGGCGCCATCGTCGAGCGGTTCAAGGCGATGGAGGCCGTGTGCGACGCGGTGGTGATCGTCGGCAGCGACTACACGGATGTCGGCAGCCCGGCCGAGCTCGGCTTCAATCTGCGGATCGCCGCGAATCTCGGTGCTCCCGTGCTGCTGGTGCTCGGCGGCCGTGCCCAGCACGGCCAGGGCGAGCAGCTGGGAACCACCACCGCCCGCACGCCCGACGAGCTGCGTCAGCTGGCGCTGCTCGCGGTGGCCGAGCTGGCGCACAGCCGCGCGCAGCTCGCCGCCGTGGTGGTCAACCGGGCCGACCCCGACCTGCTCGACGACACGATCGCCGCCGTCGCGGCAGCGGCCGGTGATGCGCCCGTGTGGGCCGTGCCGGAGGACCGCTTCCTGGTCGCGCCGTCGGTGCGCGGCGTGCAGCGTTCGCTGGGCGCCACGCTGATCAAGGGCGATGCGGCGCTGCTGACCCGTGAGGTGCTCAGCGTCGTCGTCGCCGGGATGTCGATGGTCAACGTGCTGCCCCGGCTCGAATCCAGCGCGGTCGTGGTGATCCCCGCCGACCGCGCCGACGTGTTGCTGGCGACCCTGCTCGCGCACGCGTCGGGCACCTTCCCGTCGCTGGCGGCGGTCGTGCTCAACGGTCCGTTCCCACTGCCGGACGTGATCGACCGGCTGATCGACGGGCTCGGCTCGACCCTGCCGATCCTTTCGACCGAGCTCGGCACCTTCGACACGATCGTGCGCATCATGAACACTCGGGGCAGGCTGGCCGCCGATTCGCAGCGGCGCTACGACACGGCGCTCGCGCTGTTCGAGCGGCACGTCGACGGCGCGGCGCTGCGCGCCATCCTCGGCGTCGCCCGCGCCACGGTGGTGACCCCGCTGATGTTCCAGTACCGCCTGATCGAGCGCGCGCGCGCCGACCGGCGTCGCATCGTGCTGCCCGAGGGTGACGACGACCGCATCCTGCGCGCCGCCGCCACGGTGCTCGCCAGGGGCATCGCCGACATCA
This sequence comes from uncultured Microbacterium sp., assembly GCA_964384455.1. Taxonomy (GTDB): domain Bacteria; phylum Actinomycetota; class Actinomycetes; order Actinomycetales; family Microbacteriaceae; genus Microbacterium. The sequence continues at coordinate 1,771 of CAYLMS010000371.1, forward strand.
CGCTGCTCGGCGAAGAGATCGAGGTGCGCAGCCGGGCGATCGAACTGGGCGTCGACCTCCGCGCAGCCCAGGTGCTCTCGCCCTTCGATGCGGTGCACGTCGACAAGTTCGCCACCGAGTACGCCAGGCTGCGCGCGCACAAGGGCGTGACCTACGCGCAGGCCGCCGACCGCGTCACGGATGCCTCCTACTTCGGCACCATGATGGTGCACTCCGGGCTTGCCGACGGCATGGTCTCGGGCGCCGCGCACACCACGGCGCACACCATCCGACCGGCGTTCGAGATCATCAAGACCCGGCCGGGGGTGTCGGTGGTCTCGTCGGTGTTCTTCATGGCGCTCGCCGACCGCGTGCTGGTCTACGGCGACTGCGCGGTGATCCCGGTGCCGACCGCGGACCA
>CAYLMS010000372.1:0-2139 GCA_964384455.1 uncultured Microbacterium sp.
CCGTGCTGCTCAACGGCTCCACGAGCGCCGTGTTCTATGTCGTGCTCACGGTCGCGATCTCGACCCTGCTGCTGTCGTACCTGGTGATCTTTCCCACCGTCGTCACCCTGCGCCGCAAGTATCCCGACGCGCCCCGCCCGTTCCGGGTGCCTGGTGGGAAGGTCGGTTTGTGGATCTGTGCGGTGGTCATCTACGCATGGGTACTGCTCGGATCCTGGGTCGCGGTCTTCCCCGGCACGATCGAGCACCTGCTCGGGGTCGACTACGCGTTCCGAAAGGTCTGGGGCGTTGACCGTGGCACCTTCGAGATGTTCACCGTCGGCACCCTGATCGTGATCGGCCTGCTCGCCCTCGCCGGCTTCCTCTGGGAACGCAGCAGACGCGGCGTGAGCACCCCCGACCTCGTCGCCCCCGACCTCACCGCCGTGATCGGCGACTGACACCACCCACCGAGCGCTGGAGAACAAGACACCGTGATCGACCTGCTTGCCACACCCGCAGTGCGCACAGCGCACCCCCTCGACCCCCTCACCGCCGCGGAGATCGTCGCTGTGCGCGATCACTTGACCGGTGAAGGGCGCATCGCCGACACTGTGCGGGTGGCCTACCTGAGCCTCAAGGAGCCGACCAAGGCCGCGCTGCGCGACACCGCCGCTCGACCGAACCGGCAGGCGCGAGTCATCCTGCTCGACATCGCCACTGGTGAGACCACCGACCTCGTCGTCGACCTCACGGCGGGGGAGACGGTGCGCGCGACGACCGTCGACCCGGCCCTCGTCGGGCAGGCGCCGGTGCTGCTCGAGGAGTTCGCGGCGATCGAGGACATCCTCGCGCACGACGACGGCTGGGTCGCCGCACTGGCGTCGCGCGGACTTGCGCCCGAGCACGTGCGTGTCGCGCCGCTGTCGGCCGGCATCTTCGACTACGACGGCGAACACGGCAGGCGGTTGCTCCGCGGTCTCGCCTTCGTGCAGCGGGACGCGTCGGATTACGCGTGGGGGCACCCCGTCGATCAGCTCGTCGCGTTCGTCGACATGATCGAGCGGCGCGTCGTGCGCATCATCGACGACGGCCCGGCCGCCATCCCGATGGGCAACGACAACTTCGAGGATCCTACGGTCAGTGGCCCGCTGCGCACCGACCTCAAGTCGATCGTCATCACCCAGCCCGAGGGTCCGAGCTTCACGCTCGATGGCAACGTGCTGCGTTGGCAGAAGTGGGACCTGCACGTCGGCTTCGACGCCCGCGAGGGCCTGGTGCTCAGCCAGATCGGGTTCGATGACCGCGGCAGGCGCCGGTCGGTGATCGACCGGGCATCCATCGCCGAGATGGTCGTGCCCTATGGCGACCCGGCCCCCTACCGCTCATGGCAGAACTACTTCGACACCGGTGAGTACCTGGTCGGCCGCGATGCCAACGAACTCGAGCTCGGCTGCGACTGCCTCGGCGAGATCACCTACCTGTCGCCGGTCGTCGCCGACGACTTCGGCAACCCCCGCGAGATCAAGCAGGCGATCTGCATCCATGAGGAGGACTTCGGTCTGCTCTGGAAGCATACGGACGACTGGGCGAACCACAAGTCCACGCGCCGCCAGCGGCGCCTCGTGGTGAGCTTCTTCACCACCGTCGGCAACTACGACTATGGGTTCTACTGGTATCTCTACCTCGACGGCACCATCCAGTTCGAGGCGAAGGCCACGGGCATCGTGTTCACCGCGCGGTACCCGGAGGGCGACTACCCCTACGCCTCGCGGATCGCTCCCGGCCTCGGCGCGCCGTATCACCAGCACCTCTTCTGCGCACGGCTCGACATGGCCGTGGACGGGGACACCAACGCCGTGCACGAGCTCGACCTGCAGCGTGTGCCGAAGGGGCCGGGCAACCCGCACGGCAACGCATTCACGCGCTCGCGCCGGGTGCTCGCCAGTGAGGCGGAGGGTCGGCGCAAGGCGAACGGCTCGCTCGGCCGCGTGTGGGAGATCGTGAACACCGCGAAGACCAACGTCGTCGGAGAGAACGTCGCCTACACGCTGTTCCCGGAAGGACGGCCAACGCTCGCGATGGCGGATGACTCGTCCATCGCTCGCCGTGCGGCCTTCGCGACGGAGCATCTGTGGGTGACCCGATTCGACGAGGAGG
>CAYLMS010000373.1:0-2127 GCA_964384455.1 uncultured Microbacterium sp.
CCTGCTCGAGGAAGGCCTGCACGCTGGTGGCGAACGACTCGTACGGGTGGTGCACCAGCACGTCGCCCTTGCCGATCGCCTGGAAGAAGTCGACCCGTTCGTTGTTGTCGCCGGGCTGGAACGCCACGGCGGTGGTGGGCACGTGCGGCGGGTAGCGCAGGTCGGGCCGGTCGATGCGGCCCAGCTCGAACAGGCCGCGCAGATCGGGCATGCCGGGCAGCCGGTACACCTCCTGCTCGGTGATGTCGAGCTCCTTGATCAGCAGCTCCAGGGTCACCGTATCCATGTCGTCGGTGATCTCCAGCCGGATCGGCGGACCGAACCGGCGGCGCATCAGCTCGGCCTCGAGCGCCTGGATGAGATTCTCGGTCTCGTCCTCCTCGATCACGAAGTCCTCGTTGCGGGTGAGCCGGAACGTGTGGTGGTCGAGGATCTCCATGCCGGGGAACAGATCGTCGAGGTGGCTGGACAGCAGCTCCTCCAGCGGCAGGTAGCGCACGGTGGTGCCGTCGGAGGGCACCTCGACCAGTCGTGGCAGCATCGCAGGCACCTTGAGCCGGGCGAACTCCTGCCTGCCGGTGCGGGCGTTGCGGATGCGCACGGCGAGGTTGAGCGACAGTCCCGAGATGTAGGGGAAGGGGTGCGCCGGGTCGACGGCCAGCGGCATCAGCACCGGGAACACCTGCGCCTGGAAGTACTCGTACAGCGCCTGCCGCTCGGACTCGTCGAGCTCGTCGTACGAGACCACTTCGATGCCCTGGGCGGCGAGGGCGGGCGCCACCAGACTGCGCCACGCCGTCGCGTGCCGTAGCTGCAGCCGGTGCGCCTCGGCCGAGATGTCGGCCAGCACGTCGGTGGGCGCGCGTCCGACATTGGTGGGGACGGCGAGGCCGGTGATGATGCGGCGCTTGAGCCCGGCGACGCGCACCATGAAGAACTCGTCGAGGTTGTTCGCGAAGATCGCGAGGAAATTCGCCCGCTCCAGCACGGGGATGGCGTCGTCCTCGGCCAGTTCGAGCACCCGCTGGTTGAACGCGAGCCAGCTGAGCTCGCGGTCGAGGTAGCGGTGCTCGGGCAGTTGCGAGTCGAAGATCTCGACCGGCTCATCGAAGTCGTCGTCGGCGTCGCCGAGGCCCGTGTCGAAGATCGAGGTGTCCAGCATCCCTTCATCATTGCAGGACGCCCCACCCGCGGCTACGCGGGACGGGCGGGCTGCGGCAGCGGATCGTCCTCGGACACGTTGAAGCGGTAGCCGACGTTGCGCACTGTGCCGATCAGCTGCTCGAGATCGCCGAGCTTGGCGCGCAGCCTGCGCACGTGCACGTCGACGGTGCGGGTGCCGCCGTAGTAGTCGTACCCCCACACCTCGCTGAGCAGCTGCTCGCGGGTGAACACGCGCGAGGGGTGCGTGGCGAGGAAGTGCAGCAGCTGGAACTCCTTGTAGGTCAGGTCGAGCGGCCTGCCGTTGACCTTCGCCGCGTACGACGCCTCGTCGATCGTGATGCCCGAGGTCTGCACGCGGGTGCTCTCGACATCGACAGTGCGCCGGCCGATGACCAGGCGGATGCGGGCATCGATCTCGGCCGGCCCGGCCGTGGTGAGGATCACGTCGTCGACCCCCCAGTCGGCCGTGACCGCGGTGAGGCCGCCCTCGGTGACCACGAGCATCAGCGGCGTGCTCAGCCCGGTGGTGTGCAGGATGCGGCATAGCGCCTTCGACGCCACCAGGTCGGTGCGCGCGTCGACGAGGATGACGTCGGCACTGGGCGCATTCACGAGCGACGCCGGCTCGGCGGGGATGCGACGCACCCGGTGGGCGAGCAGCTCCACAGCGGGCAGCACCGTGCCCGGCTCCGCAGAGCTGAGCACGAGCAACTGGGCCACGACCGACCTCCCCGGCGGGCCGGTGCCCACCGTGGTGTCCATGATAGAGCGGCGCCTCACTCGCTCCGGGCCGCACGCCCGCCGTGCGGGCGGCGCAGCAGCAGCCACGCGCCGGCCGCCGCCGCAGCAGTGACCGCGCCGCCGATGCCCAGCCCCAGCCAGAGCCCGGCCGTCGGGGCCTGGCTCGCCGAGGCGTCGGCGCTTCGCGCCGGCGCCGGTGCGCCGCAGCGCGGCGCGGCCGAG
>CAYLMS010000374.1:0-2120 GCA_964384455.1 uncultured Microbacterium sp.
TTGCCCCCCCAGTAGGCACGCCGCCGGCGCGCGCGTCTTCCCCCGCCGCGCCCGCCGTTCCCCCCGTCTTCAGTTGTCGTGCTCCCCGGCGATGGCCGGGGCGTCACGCATCCCGGCGCGCCACCAGGTTGCCCAGCGCGATTCCGCCCGTGCCGCCGCCGGCGGTGACGCCGTCTTTGAGGTAGCAGCCCAGGCCGAACACTCCGGGCACCGTCATCGACTGGCAGGTCTGCGTGGCGCCGCTGGCCACCGAGGCCCCGCTGATAATCTGACCGGGGAACGAGGTGCCGCTGCCGACCACGCCGCACGGCGTGTAGAACAGCACCTTGAGGTTGGTCGGCGTCACCCCCACACCGCTCATCGTCGGGCCCGACCGGCCGGCGCAGTTGGGGCCAAGACTCAGCGGGTTGGTGCTGGTGTTCGACTGCACGAGCAGCAACTGGTGCGCAGCACCGCTGGAGTTGGCGATCGACACGCCGCTCATGGTCAACCCGCTGTTGTAGAGCAGCACGGTATCGCGCAGCACGTTCAGCGAGGAGCCGCTGAACACGAGCGACGAGCAGGCGGTCGCATCCAGCACGACCGGAGCGGCGCCCGTCTGCCCCGCCTGGCTGATGATATTCGCGGGTGCGGTGTTGCAGGTGCCGCCGGAGTACGGCGTGGCCTTGACGTAGGTGCTCGGCCAGGTCGTCGCCGAGTTCAAGTCGAACCACTGCGAGCTGGCGAGCAGCTGCGCCATGGTGGGCGCGGCGGGCGGGGCGCTCAGGATGCTGCCCTTGACGGTGCAGCCGCTGAGCGTCTTGGTGCCCGTGACGTAGAGGTTGCCGCCGATGGTGCTGCCGGAGCAGACGAGATTGCCGGTCACCCACACGTCACCGGCGACCGCGCAGCCCGACATCGTGAGGTTGCCGGACAGCGTGTAGAGGCCCCCCTTGGAGCCGGTTCCGCCCGAGCAGGTCAGGGCTCCCTGGCGCAGCACCACGTCGCCGTCGTACGCCGAGCCCGACACGGTGTAGCTGCCCGTGCGGAACGCGATGTTGCCGTACGTGGGCGGCGCAGGCGGGAGCATCGCGTAGACCGAGACGGTCGTCGACGTGCGTCCGGCGGCCGTGCCGGTGGAGGTGAAGGTCACGGTCTTCGCCGTCAGGTCGCACGCTACGGTGACCGCGTAGGCGGGTGCTGCCACCGACGTCGGAACGCTCATGCTGCAGACATCCGCCGCGGTGCGCGCCTGTGCGACCGCGACCGACATGCCGGCGTCCGCCGCCGCGCGCGACTGGGTGGTGCCGCGCGCTCCCACCAGCATCCCCGTGGTCGAGGTGACCACCGTGGCGACGGCGAGCCCCCCGATCGTGAGCACCAGCATCACCACCAGCACCACGACGATCGCCGAACCGGCGTCGTCGCCCGTGCGCAGCCTGCGCGCGATCCTTGACAGCATGGTTCCCGCTCCCCCTGGTCACCGTGGCCTTCGGGACGTCGCGAGATACGCTCAGTCCCCTCCCCAGCACCCATCCTGCGATCCGGGCCCTGCAGGATTCCAGACGCATCGATCAGGATCGCCCAAGCGCACCCTCAGTTTCCGCTCAAGGCACTCCGATGCGGTCGGTCGCGGCCCGCGCGGCCTAACATGAGAGCGGAGAGGGAGGCCGTGAGAGGACTCGCACAGACCCTGGTGCTGACCGGTGCCGTGCGCGCGCCCGACATGACGGCCGTGATCGCCGAGGTGGGCGACGGCGCGGCGCTCCCGGAGCGGCTCGTGCGCGGCGGACTGGTCACCGAGCGGCAGATCGCCGAGGCCGTGTCGGTGCACACGAACCATCCCTTCTTCGACCTGTCGCAGGCGACGCTCGACCCGCAGGTCGTCGCGCTGCTGCCCGGCGTCGCCTGTCGCCGCTATCAGCTCATCCCCGTGCAGCGCACGCGGCTCACGCTGCGGGTCGGCATGCTGGACCCGACCGATCTGATCGCGCTCGACGACGTGGCCAGCCTCACCGACCTGCACGTCGAGCCACTGGTGGTGGCGCGGGATGCGCTGGCGCAGGCGTTCGAGCGCTACCTGCGAAGCGACGACGAGCTCAGCGACCTGTCCGAGCAGATCGGCGAATCGGTCGCCGGCT
>CAYLMS010000375.1:0-2106 GCA_964384455.1 uncultured Microbacterium sp.
TCACCAAGGTGTCGCTGATCGCCGAGCCGCCGGACACCGTCATGACCTGAAAGCATCCTGCCGGCGAGTCCGGGATGGGCGGGTCGGCGGCCAGAGCCGCGGACGGTGCCACGGTCAGTGCGAGCGCCAGCCCGAGAACGAGCGACACCGTGAGCGCGGGCATCGAGGACCGGGAACGGCGTGCGACAGGCATCACACCATTATTCCTGCGCGCGGTGTGGCCCTCGGCACGTACAGGGTGCCGGCCTGGTCGAGTCGGATGGGCATCCACGGTGCCACGTATACTTGCGCGGGCGCACCCGTCGGGTTCGCCTAACACGTCGATGAGGCACCGGAGGCTGCGTGATGGCTCCCGGCGCACGCCTCACCCGCATCGTGGCCGGTGTGCTCGCCGGAACGGCGCTCATCGCCGGGGGGATCGCCACGGCTGCCGCACTGTGGCCGAACCAGGTGGAACAGCTGTACGGTGCGGCGCATGCCGCGATCGCAGCCGCACCGCAGCAGTTCACGAGCACCTTCACGGGCACCCCGCTTCCGCCGCCGGCGGTGACACTGGGCAGACCAGGCGGCATCCGGCAGCTTGACGCCTGCGACGGCACCTTCACGCTCATGGTGGACTACGCCGCAGCCACCCGTCCCCCGGTGTGGGCGGAGCACAATCACTGCGGCGGGGACGTCCTCCTGCCGTGGCGAGTGGGCCAGCGGGTGCGGCTCACAGGCGGCGCAGCAGTGAGCGCCGACGGACTGTACGAGGTGGTCGAGATCCGCTACCTGCCCAAGAATGGCGGGCTGCTGAGCGGCCTCGACGGGATGCAGGGCACCGTGGCCCTGCAGAGCTGCTACTACGGGGTGAACCGGATGAAGTTCGTCGGGCTGGTGCGCGTGCGCTGAGCGGTCGCACCGCGCTCGCCCTGCCACGGCGGCGCGTGGCTGCGCCGCCGTGCGCCGGGATCCGGGCCGGGGCGCAGCCTCGGGTGTCGCGGACGCCGCTCTCAGGCGGACGAACCCCAGTAGTCGCGCATCAGTTCGGTGGCCCACGCGGGCTGGGTGACCGCTCCTCGAGGGCCGAACTCCACCATGTGCGGCTTCACGTCCACCACCGGTGTGCCGTCGACCGCGTCGAGGCCGACGAGGTGGAGCGTCGTGCCGTCAACGCGCAGGAGCCTTGCAATTGTGGTGCCGAGCCGATTCGGTCGGTTCTTGCCGCGCTGGGCGAAGATGCCGACCATAGGCCAGTCCGGGTTGTTCCGTGGTCGGCGTGCACCGCGCTCGATCGTCGATTCCGGCACCCGGTCAAAGAAGTAGACGACCTCGACGTGGCTGAACCGATCCAGCTCACGCAGCGCGTCAGCGGAGAAGATGCTGCTGTCGAGTTCGATCGACATGGTCTCGGCATCCCAGCCGTCGTCGCGGACCTCGGTCCGGGTGCTGCGGACATAGCCGATGGCGTCGAGCGTGATCTGCATGGCTCTCATTCTTCCGTGCGGTGTGCGTGCCGCGCGCCGGAGGGTGACACGACCGCGCGCTCGACGCCGACGTGAGAGTCGACGAACCCGAACCGCCGGGAGAGTCGCTGCCCGGCATTCGTGAGGTCTCTCATCGAGGGGGTGATGAGGCGGCGAACTCTGGTTTCACCAGGTCTTCTGTTCGGTAGCAGGAGCGGGGCTCGAACCCGTGACCTCACGATTTGGGGTCAGGGTTCCGGTGACCCACCGCGGGAACTTGACCCCTGATTTTGGACACGCTGATTCCAGCACGATGCTGGGGAAGCGAGAATCCAAGGGATGGCTAGGAAGAACTACACGGACCAGTTCCGTCAGCGGGCGGTGGACTTGTATGAGTCCACGCCGGGCGCGACGCTCAAGATGGTCGCAGGCGACCTCGGGGTCTCCCGGGGCGCGTTGAAAGAGTGGGTCGACAAGCTGGGCTCCGGGGCTATGACTGGTGGCCCGATACCGCGGGTGGGCGGGGCGCGGCCGGAGTCGCAGGCCGCGCGGATCGTGCGATTGGAGGCCGAGCTGGCCGCGGAGAAGGCCGAGCGGACCAAGCTTGAGACGGAGCGGGACATTCTCCGTCAGGCGGCGAAGTATTTCGCCGGGGAGACGA
>CAYLMS010000376.1:0-2106 GCA_964384455.1 uncultured Microbacterium sp.
CGGCGGTGAGCAGGGCGACAGCAGCGCTGGTGTCCAGCAGCAGGTCAGCGCTGGTCGGCAAGGCGAAGCTCCCGAACCTCGTCGACGCTCAGCGCCTGGCCCGATGCTCCGATGACGAGACGCCCGTCGACCTCGACGAGTCGGTCGGGTGCGTCGATCTCGATGCGCACCCCGGCGCCATCGACGACGACGTCCACCACGCCAGCCGTGAGGCCTACGGCGTCACGGATGGCGGCGGGGATGACGATCCGCCCGGCCTTGTCCATCGTGGTACGCATGCCATTACACTACCATTCAAATGGGAGGCGCGTAGGCCCTGCCCGCCACGCGGGTGCGCCTGCGCGCTTCGGGGCCGTGCGGGTGGCACGTCTCGTCGGATGACGGGCCCTGATGCCGGCTGCGGCTCCGGCGGCGGCGGACTGAGCCGCGGTGGGTCAGGCGCGCGGCCAGGCGCCCGCGAACTTCGTCAGCAGTCGGGCGAGCTCGGCCCGCTCGGCGACGCTGAACGCTGCGAGCGCCTGCTCGACGGCATCCCTGCGATCGCCGCGGAAGGAGCGCACGATCGCGACGCCCTGCTCGGTCAGCGCGATGCGCGTGCGCCGCGCGTCGTCGGGGTCGGCCTCGCGGCGCACCAGCCCCAACTCGACCGACTGCTGCACGAGTCGCGACGCCCGCGGCTGATCGACCCCGACGCGATCGGCCAGTTCGCTCACGGTGAGCGAGCCGGGCGCCGACGCGAGCGCCTCCAGCAGGCGCAGGCGGGCGGGCCCGCCGAAGCGCGCGTGCGCGCCCGACATCCACGGTGGCGCGCCCTGCGGCCAGGTGCGACCGTCGGATCCCGGGCCGTGCGGGCGCGCCCACGGCGGTCCGTCGTGGCCCGATCCGTGCCCGTGGATGCCGTGCGCACGGGGGCCGTGCGCGTGCGGGGCCCCTCCATCGTCCCAGGATGGACGGCCAGGCCGCCGGCCGCGCACGCGGGAGAGCGCGGCGGCGATGGCGTCGACAGGGTCTTCGGGCTCAGCCATCCCTCCAATTTACATGCCGCTTGACATGCGATGACATCTCATGTCACAATACATACACATGCGCATTGACAACTATGGGTGCCGCCGAGTGACGGCCGACAGAGAGAGTTCGAGATGAACGAGAACGAGAACGAGAACGCGCCCGAGGGGCGCGATGACGAGCGGATGCCGCTGGGCTTCTGGCTGCGCACGGTCGACGCGCTGATCGCACGACGACTGGCGGAAGGGCTGGCGGCCGAGGGAGTCTCCCGCCGAGAGGCGATGGTGCTGTGGGCCCTCGCGCGCGCCGCCGACGACCCCGAACGCACAGCGCTCCTGTCCGCTCGGCTGAAGGGCAGCGGCAAGCGGCTGCGATCGCTGGTCGACCGCGGCTGGGTGCAGGAGTCCGTCGGGCGATGGGAGTTGACCGCCGAAGGGGTCGCCGTGCAGCAGCGGCTGGCCGCCGCGCTGCACGCTGTGCGTGCGGAGGTGGCGAGTGCCGTGCCGGCCGAGGACTTCGCCACGATGACAGCATCACTGCGGGCGATCGCCGCCGCGCTCGGCGGCGACGAGTCGGCTCAGCCGCATGCGGGCGGACCGTTCGCCCGGTGGGGCGGCGGGAACGGAGCTCCGATGTGGTTCGGGGGGTCGCACGGGCTCGGCGCCGACGTCGGTCCGGTCCGCGGCCATCGTCACGGACCGGGGCGCGGATTCGGGCAGGACTGCGGTCATGCAGAGCAGCGCGCACCCGGACCTCGGCGCGGGCACGGGTTCGGCGCAGGAACGCGCGCGAAGGGACGCGACCCGCTGGCCTTCGACCGCCACGAAGGGAACCGCGACCCGCTGCCGTTCGGAGACGACCACGATCGACATGCTCAGCGTGGGCACGACCTGCCGGAACCTCCTGCCTCGTGCGACGGGCCGCACCCGCATCGGCACGCGCACCACCGCGATCGCCCGCAATCCGAGCGCGCGCAGCAGCGCCGTTCCGCCGCCGGCGATCCCCCGATCGACGCCGAGGCCGACACCTCGGCGAGCTGACGCGGATGAAGCCGTTCCGGGGCTCACTCCACGCGGGTCGCGCCCCGGAATGTCCGTGTCC
>CAYLMS010000377.1:0-2098 GCA_964384455.1 uncultured Microbacterium sp.
GAACCGGTCGATCTGTGCACCATGGTCGTTGAAGTAGTACTCGCGGGTCACCGCGGCGCCCTGCGAAGCGAGAATGCGCGCGAGCGAGTCGCCGACGGCCGCCCAGCGGGTGCCGCCGATGTGGATCGGGCCGGTCGGGTTGGCCGAGACGAACTCGAGATTGATCGCCTCGCCCGCGTGGGCGGTGCCGCGGCCGAAGTCGTCGCCGGCGTCGACGATCGCCTTGGCGAGCGCGCCGGCCGCGGCGGCCTCCAGCCGGATGTTGATGAAGCCGGGACCGGCGACCTCGACGGATGCCACCCCGGCGGTGTGCTGCAGCGCTGCGGCGATCTCGGCCGCGAACTCGCGCGGGTTCGCCCCGACGGCCTTCGCGAGCTTGAGCGCCGCGTTCGACGACCAGTCGCCGTGCTCGCGGCTCTTGGGCCGCTCCAGCACGAGGTCGGCAGCGGTGAGCCCCGCGCTCGCGCCGGCACGACGCGCCTCGGCGAGCGGGCGGATGACGTCGAGCAGGGCGGCGGAGAGGGCGGCGGGATCCATAGGCCGTCCAGTCTAAGAGGTCGCGCCGACAGGTCATGGTCGTCGGTTTGTTCTGCTGTCCCATCGGTGGCGGGCCCCGGCTTCGCGGATGAGTGCGTCATGATCCGCCCCGACGGGCATCGACTCTTGCGCGACTCAGAGTAGACGACTGCAGCTTCCACCCATCCGTTAGCGCCCTGGCGAGAGGGAGAATAGACCCATGTGGCGGGAATCACCGTTGTCGGACGATGAGATCGCACGGCGCAAGGCACTGGCCCTCGCGGCGTTTGAGCATCGTGCACCCCCGCCGCTCTACCGGGCGTCAACCATGGACCCGGAAGGAGTGCTGCACGGCATCCTCGGGTCCGCGCCGGCGAAGACGTACTACATCTTCGCCGGCGAGGATGGTGCGGGCCGGCCGCGACAGGAAGTGCACACTATCTTCGGTGGTCAGCTTGGTGCCGAGTCCACTCCCATTTGGTCGCTGAACTTTGGTTACGGGATGCCGAAGAGCCCCGGCCTACGGCCGACCATCCCCGTGATGCTTTCCGGATTGCTGATACCAGGCACGCTGCTCGCAGCGACAGATGCGGGATGGATGGTTTCCGTCGAGGCGCCAGACGCCACGCTCCTGGTCACGGGTCCAGGGAAGCTGCCCCGGCCGTTGGCGCTTGAGCCGGTCGACATGGACGCGCTGGGACGTTCGGAACTCAAAGTCTCCGGCATCGAACCGAACTAGGAGCGGCCTCACCGCCGCACGGCGCGTTCACGATGCACCCGTACACGGAGAGACCTTCCAGTTCGAGGCCGAGCATCTTGTGGTACGCATCGAGGCAGATCTACTCCAACTGGGCGAAGACGTCGTGGGCGATCCACTCATCTCGCCGACGACGGATCGTGGTCGCCGAGTAGGTGCTGTCGGCAATCTTGGCGTACTCGGCACGGAGCATGATGACCTGCACCAGCTGTGTCGAAGATGACCCGGTCCGCCACTCGGGGCCGATGACATCCCAACGGAGGCTCGTCGATGACGGGTGGGATGAGTGCTTCGAACTGGTGCCACAGCGGGCCAACGATCGAAGATGGAACGGCGGGCATGAGGTGTCCTGCTGATGCATGAGGTTTTCACACATCCGTGGTTGACAGGCCTCGTGCCCGTCACAGCGTTAACGCGCCGCGATCAGCCGCCTATCGGCGCGACCTCCAAGTCGCGGACGCTGTGCCTCCGCTGCCCACGGGTCGGGCATCCACGTGCAGCCGGGTCAGCTCGACGTGCGCACCGTGGTAGCTGAGGAAGGCGCAGTCGGCGGCATCCCGCCCGGTCGCGATGCGCACCAGCGTCGACGGGTCGGCGAGCCGGGTGGCGTCGACGATCGACCAGGCCCCGTCGACGTGCACCTCGGCGACGGCGTGGAAGTCCATCGGCACGAGGCCCGGTGCGTAGCACGAGACGTAGCGCGCCGGCACGTCGAGGGCGCGCAGCAGGGCGATCACGAGGTGGGCGAAGTCGCGGCAGACGCCGTGGCCGGTGGCGAGCGTGGTCGCGGCGCTGTCGGTGCCCTGCGAGGAGCCGGGCGCATAG
>CAYLMS010000378.1:0-2093 GCA_964384455.1 uncultured Microbacterium sp.
AGGCCAACGACGTGTCGGCCTACATCCCGACCAACGTGATCTCGATCACCGACGGGCAGATCTTCCTGCAGTCCGACCTGTTCAACGCCAACCAGCGTCCCGCGGTCGACGTGGGCATCTCGGTGTCCCGCGTGGGCGGCGACGCGCAGGTCAAGTCGATCAAGAAGGTCTCGGGCACGCTCAAGCTCGAGCTGGCGCAGTACCGCTCGCTCGAGGCGTTCGCGATGTTCGCCTCCGACCTGGATGCGGCATCCCGCCGCCAGCTCGCGCGCGGTGCGCGACTGACCGAGCTGCTCAAGCAGCCGCAGTACTCGCCGTACCCGGTGGAGGAGCAGGTGGTCTCGATCTGGGCCGGCACCAAGGGCAAGCTCGACACCCTCGAGGTGGAGGACGTGCTGCGCTTCGAGCGCGAGCTGCTCGACCACCTGCGCCTGAACACCACGATCCTCACCACCCTGCGCGACACCAACGTGCTGGACGACGAGACCGAGAAGGCGCTGAACGCGGCCGTGGACACGTTCCTCGGCGAGTTCCGCGGCGCCTCCCACGTCGAGGCGCTCGAGCGCGTCGAGGCGGCAGAGGTCGAGGACGTCAACCAGGAGCAGATCGTCAAGGGCCGCCGGGCCTGACGCCCGGGCGACGCACACAGCACCATGGGCGCACAACTCAGGGTCTACAAGCAGAAGATCGCCTCTGCGCAGACCACCAAGAAGATCACCAAGGCGATGGAGCTGATCGCGGCATCGCGCATCCAGAAGGCGATGGCGCGCGTGCGCGCGGCTTCCCCGTTCGCGCGCGCCGTGACCAGAGCCGTCTCGGCGGTCGCCACCCATTCCAACGTCGATCACCCGCTCACCCGTGAGCCGGCCAGCATCCGGCGCTCGGCCGTCGTGATCTTCTCGTCGGACCGGGGCCTGGCCGGCGCGTTCAACTCGCAGATCATCCGCGAGGGACTCGAACTGGCCGAGCTGCTGCGCAGCGAGGGCAGGGAGCCCGTGTTCTACGTGGTCGGGCGCAAGGCGGTCGGCTACTTCCAGTTCCGCCGCACCGCGGTCGAGGAGCAGTGGACGGGTGACACCGACACGCCGCACTTCAGCACGGCGGAGTCGATCGCCGCACGCATGATCGACGACTTCACGCGCGGCGCCGAGGCGGGCGGGGTCGACGAGATCCACCTGGTCTACAACCGCTTCGTCAGCATGATGACCCAGTCGCCCGAGACGGTGCGGCTGCTGCCACTGGAGGTCGTCGAGGCGGCCGAGGCCGACCATGCGAGCGAGGCGGTGGCATACCCGCTGTACGAGTTCGAGCCGGATGCGGCGACGGTGCTCGACGCACTGCTTCCCGTGTACGTGCAGAGCCGCGTGTTCAACGCGCTGCTGCAGTCGTCCGCCGCCAAGCACGCCGCCACGCAGAAGGCCATGAAGTCGGCCAGCGACAACGCGGACAAGCTCATCACCGATTACACGCGGCTGCGCAACAACGCGCGCCAGGCCGAGATCACCCAGCAGATCGCCGAGATCGTCGGCGGCGCCGACGCTCTCGCGTCGGGCAAATAGAACCACCGAAAGAGAAGAAGCCATGAGCCTCACCGCCCAGGAGACCACGGTCGTCGGTCGCGTCGCGCGCGTCACCGGTCCGGTCGTCGACATCGAGTTCCCGCACGACTCGATCCCCGACATCTACAACGCCCTGAAGACCACGATCACGATCGGCGACACGTCCAGCGAGCTGACGCTGGAGGTCGCCCAGCACCTCGGTGACGACCTGGTGCGCGCCATCGCGCTCAAGCCCACCGACGGCGTGGTGCGCGGCCAGGAGGTGCGCGACACGGGCGGCCCGATCACGGTGCCCGTGGGCGACGTCACCAAGGGCCGCGTGTTCAACGTCACCGGTGAGGTGCTCAACGCCGCGCCCGGTGAGACCATCGAGGTCACCGAGCGCTGGGGCATCCACCGCCAGGCGCCGAGCTTCGACCAGCTCGAGTCGAAGACGCAGATGTTCGAGACCGGCATCAAGGTCATCGACCTCCTCACCCCCTACGTCCAGGGCGGCAAGATCGGCCTCTTCGGCGGTGCGGGCGTCGGCAAGAC
>CAYLMS010000379.1:0-2086 GCA_964384455.1 uncultured Microbacterium sp.
GTATCACGGTGGGCACCGTCGGCGGCGCACCGACGCGTTCGGCGCGCCGCCGCCGTGCGCGACTCGTTGACCCTGCCCGGCACGTCTCGCACCGGCACCCCCAATAGTTGTAGCCCGTGGCCGTTCCGTGTGTGTGCTCGGGGATCGGGCCGCGCGGCTTCGGCTGCACGTACTTCCGGTCAGCGTTCTTGCACGGGTCGCACCGGCACCCCCAGTACGTGAACCCTGTGCGCGAGCCGTGCTTGTCGGCCGGCATGTCAGCATGACGTTCAGCCGGAGTCTTCAGGTGTCGCCCCATAGTTCATTCATGCGCGGTATTGACGTGCTGCGTGCGTCGACAGCCGAGTTCGCCCCAGGGTTCTCGGCGTCCAATGTCGCAGGCCCCTGGAAGTGTGCCGATGTGGGACGCATATTTCAGCCGGCGAGCGCGGCCGGTGCCGAGCGACTCGCGCGTGCGCGGTACGACTCCGTAGACCCGCAGAGCCAAGTAGGCACTCGCCACCACATTGTTCCTCGCACGATTCTGCGACGCTTTGCGAACACCTCCGATCAGCTCCGCGTGCGCGATCGATTCACGGGCAAACTGCGACTCGCCGCCGTGGGCGACCTGGCGGTGAAGGACTTCTACACGTTCGTCGATCTGAACATGTCACGCAACAGCGCGATGGAAGTGTGGCTCAGCGAGGTAGAGGCTGAATTTGCTCGGGTCATCCGCCCCCTAGTGTCAACGCAGGCGTTCGGCCATCCTCAGCCGCCGACCGGAGTGGACCGTTTCGCGCTCGACACCTTCGTGGCTGTGCAGGCGGTGCGCGGAATGCGTACCCGGCGTGCCATGGAGCTCATCGCTGACTACAGCCTCAAGCTCGTGAACCAAGACACGCTCGACGACGTTGAGATCCGAGAGCTCGAACTCGTGCCGCACCAGAATGAGCACATTCAGTTCATCCAGCAAGCGAGCGAAAAGCTCGCGGAACATCTGTCGACCCGACCGGTCGCGGTTGTGCGACTCGATGCCTCACTGCTCGTCATCAGCGACGAGCCTGTCGTGCTTGCCCCCCGCGAGGGAACCGCAATCGGCGACCTCCGTCGGCGACTACGCATTCACGGCGAGCGTGTAGCTCCTGCCGACATCGTGCAAATCTCGAGTGGTCTCGGCGTCGGCTTCCATGACGCGGATGAGGTGATACTCCCGCTTAGCCCGCGACACGCGCTCGTCTACGGGACGACGCATTCCCAGCAGAGAGACCTCACCTGGGATATTTGTGGGCACGAAGCTCTGCGGATCGCACGCGACGCGAACAGGCTTCAAGCGCGCACCGCGATCGGCTGGGTGGCCGCCCATCCAGACGGCCCACACCTCGCTCAGATCCCGTGGCCACCGCCTGTGCCCGTCGCCACGATCTATGACGATCGAAGCGCACCCGCACAGGTTGTGAACGCTCGGCCGCATGCGCGGCCGCATCGACTCTCAAACACAGCACCTGCCGGCGTCATAGCGTCGTAGCAATACGCGGGTCGAGGCATTGTTGCGGATGATGCTGAATCGCCAGATTGCCGAGCAGGACGCCCCGGTGCCTCGGCGCGGCACCGTCGTGTACCGGTACTGTGACCGGAATATGGCGGTCCTTCAGACATTCGGTGGGGGTGAGGCTCACCGGCTGATGGTCGGCGCGTATGGGTCGAGGTCCTCAAGGATCAGTAGCGACAACTGCTGATTCCAGACCGAGGACGTCGAAGGGTCTCACCGTAGTTCGGTCTGCGCTGACGCGCGCTCCGCCTCCTGCCCGTGTGCCCGCTGCGACCTGCAGTTCGGCCGTGATCGGCTCTAGGCGTACAGACGCTCCTTTCGCCGCATACTGCTGAGGCGCGTGTCGCGTGCCTCGGGTGAACGCCATTCCTACTTCGGCCGCGCGACAGATAGCAGTTCGTACGCGATAGCCGGAAAATCAGTTCTCTGAACGGTGCCGACGGCTTCCATTGAAGCCGCGCTCCAGGCCGAGTCGACGGACGCGAAGACCACCTTGTCGGCGCGCAGGATCTGTGCGGCCTCGAACCGCTTGCGGATCATCGAGGTGCGAGTCCGGCT
>CAYLMS010000380.1:0-2081 GCA_964384455.1 uncultured Microbacterium sp.
TCCTATGACGCGACTCAGATGTCTCCTATGTCGCGACTCATCACAGGGTGGACCTGAGGGGATTCGAACCCCTGACCTCTTCATTGCGAACGAAGCGCGCTACCAACTGCGCCACAGGCCCGTGAACCTCAGCAACACTATCACGGCGCATCGCCGCGACCCGCGCGCTGCAAGGCTCAGCCGGCCGCCCGCGAGCGCAGCAGGCTGCGCACATGCGCCTCGATCTCGGCGTCGTCGATGTAGCCCATCGCCGCGAACGCGGAGCGCTCTGCTTCGGGCTGCTCGCGCTCGGCACGTGCGGCCGCGATGTCGGGCGGCGCGGGCCGCAGCTGCGCCGCGCGGCGGCGCAGCTGCTCGTCACGTGCGGCGTCGCGCGCGGCCTGGCCTGCCTCGGCGGCGTCGAGCACGCTCGCCGCCGCCGACCCGGTCGAGGCCGACAGCGCACGCGGAAGGCCGCGCGGGGTCCAGCCGCGGTCGTCGAGCAGCTCGGCCGGAACGGTCGACGGCTGGGCCGCGGCCACCATCACCGGCGTAGGCACAGCACGGGCGGCGCGGGCGGCCACCCGCGACATCCGCTGCAGCACCAGCGCACCCGCGACGACCCCTGCGGCACCCGCCCACAGCGCGGACTGTGCGACCGAGCGCAGCAGCAGCGCCTGCCACACCCCGAGCCCGGCGAGCGCGAGCGATGCCGCCACCAGCGCGGTCGCCACGAGCCGAGCACGCCGGCGCGCGCGCGACCGGCGCGCCGCCGGAGCCTCGTGCGCCGCACGCCGGCGCACGCGCAGCTCCTCCTGCGCGGCCAGCCGTTCGGCCCGCGCCGACTCGAGGTCGGCCCGCGCCGTCTCCAGCTCGGCGTGCTCGCGCTCGGCCGTGGCCTGCTTGGCGAGCCGCTGCTGACGCAGCACCGTGCGCGCGTTGAGCTCGATCCGCACCTGCTCGGGCGTTTCGCTCGTCTCGGCGAGGATGCGCAGCGCCTGGTTCAGGCGCACCGCATTGCGCTCGGCGGAGTCGTATACGCGCCGACTGTGCCAGCTGGGCAGCAGGTACACCAGCCACAGCAGCACTGCCACCAAGACGATGACTCCGCCACCGAGCACTTGCCCACCCATGCCGACCACGGTAGGTGATGTGCGGCCTCCGGCCCCCGCACCCCTTCGCGTGTCGCAGTCTCGACCTCAGCTTCAGGGTGAAACCCAGGCCGGGCATCACCCCGCAGGCTCAGGGCGACGCGGCCGCACGATCGTGCGGTGGCACGGTCGCGGCATCCTGCGGAGCGCGCCCCGACAGCCAGCGCCCCAGCACCCCTTCGGGCACCTCGTCGCTGGTCAGCGCGAACGCGAAGTGGTCGCGCCAGTCGCCGTCGATGTGGATGTACCGACGACGCAGTCCCTCGTAGCGGAACCCGAGCTTCTCGACCACCCGCAGACTCGCGCGGTTCTCCGGTCGGATGCAGATCTCCATCCGGTGCAGCCGCAGCTCGGTGAAGCTGAGGTCGGTGGCCATCGCCACAGAGGTAGGCGTGATGCTGCGACCGGCGTGCTGCTGGCTCACCCAGTAGCCGATCGTGGCCGACGACAGCGAGCCTCGCGAGATGCCCCAGATGTTGAGCTGGCCGACGACCTCGTCGTCGTACTTCATCACCAGCGGCACGCCCGCACCGTCGCGGTACTGCTGCAGCAGGCGTCGCACGCCCGAGCGCATGTCGAACGACACCGGGCCGTCGGGGTTGGTGGCCTCCCACGGCCGCAGCCAGGTGCGGTTGGCGATCAGCTGATGCTGCAGGATGCGGGCGTCCTTCTGGCGCACGAGCCGGATCGAGACGGGGCCCTGTCGTCGCGGTGCGCTCAGGTCCATCGCATCCCCTTCGCCGAACGCGGCACTACAGCTTCGCCGAGAACTCCTTGAGCCAGGGGCGCAGGTCGGGTCCCAGATCCTCGCGGTCCGAGGCGAGCTGCACGATGGCCTTGATGTAGTCCAGCCTATCGCCGGTGTCGTATCGGCGCCCCCGGAAGATCACCCCGTACACGCCGGCGCCCGGCGTGGAGGCCAGCTGCTGCAGTGCGTCGGTGAGCTGGATC
>CAYLMS010000381.1:0-2072 GCA_964384455.1 uncultured Microbacterium sp.
CACCGCCTGATACATGGCGCCGAAGACGCCCGGATCGGCGGCGACGAGCACGATGTCGCACCCGGCCTGCAGGGCGAGGATCGCCCGGTCGGCGGGCGCCCACGCGCGCACCGCCCGGGCGGCAGACACGTCGTCGGTGATCACGACGCCGTCGAAGCCGAGGGTGCCGCGCAGCAGCCCGGTCACGACCGGGTGCGAGAACACGGCAGGCGAGGAGGGGTCGAGCTGCGCGTAGACGGCACTCGACACCATCACCAATGCGGGCCCACCCGCCAAGAGGCGCCGGTAGACGCTCACATCAGGGGAGTCGGGCCCGATCCCCGGGTCGACCACGCGGGCGACGAAGTCGGTGTTGGCGTTCACCCGCCCGAGCCCCGGGAAGTGCTTGAACGTCGGCAGCACGCCGGCCTGCCGCATCCCGGCCGCGAAGGCGCCCGCCGCCGTGCCGACCGTCTGCTCGTCGTAGCCGTACTGCCGGTGCAGCAGGCCGATCGGCGGGTTGGCGCGGGCGGTGTCGGGGCTGGTGACGATGTCGGCGACCGGCGCCAGGTTGACGGTGACGCCCGCCTGCAGCAGCTGTGCGCCCCAGCTGCCCGCGTCGACGCGCAGGGTGTCGGCGGGCAGCTCCCCCTGCTCTGTGGCCGGCGGGATGCGGTCGAAGCCGGGCCCCGAGAGCACCTGCACCTGGCCGCCCTCCTGATCGGTGGCCACCCACAGCGGCGGCGCCCCCGGCGGAACGACGGCGGTGAACCGGGCGACCAGGGCGGCGACGGCCGTGAGCGCAACCTCCCCTGCCCGGTGCAGGAACACGCCCCCGATGTGCTGGTCGGCGACCGCGGCCAGCGCGACCGGGTCGGCCGACGCGGTGGTGCTGGCCACCATGAACAGCTGTCCGACCCGGTCGGCGAGGCTGAGACCGGCAATCGGATCGACGGGCGGGGTCGGTGTGGGGCTGGGGCTGGGGCTCACGGATGCGGTGGGGCTCACTGTCGGCGTCGGCGCCGCCGTGGCGCACCCGCTGAGCAGCAGCAGGACGAGCATCGCCACGACGACTGCCCGCGAGCGCATGCGCCCATTCTGTCGCTCAGGCCGGCCGCGCGACAGTCAGACGGCGAACACCGCGTGCACGTCGCCGACGGCGGCGCGCCCGCCGAGGGCGGTCAGCTCCATCAGCACGGTCGTGCCGATCACGTTGCCGCCGAGTGCGGCCACCAACTCGCGCGCGGCCACCAGCGTGCCCCCGGTGGCGAGCACATCGTCGACGAGCAGCACCCGCGTGCCGGGCGCGATGTCGTCGTGCGCCTCGAGCGTGGCCTCGCCGTACTCGAGTGCGTAGGCGACGGATGCCGCAGGCCGCGGCAGCTTGCCCGCCTTGCGGATGGGCACCAGCCCTGCCCCGGCCGCGATCGCGACCGCACCGGCCAGCAGGAAGCCGCGCGCCTCGACGCCGGCGACCACGTCGAACCGATGCGCGAAGGGCACCGTCATCGCATCGACCACGGTCCGCAGCGCCGCGGCATCCACCAGCAGCGGTGTGATGTCGCGGAACAGCACCCCCGGCTTCGGGTAGTCCGGCACGGTGCCGATCAGCTGCCCGGCACGGTCGAGTTCGGTGGTCGGCACGCGCTCACCCTACCGGCGGCGCACGTACCCTAGTCGGATGACGCCGCCCGCCGCCGCCGAATGGTGGCGCACTGCCGTGATCTACCAGGTCTATCCCCGGTCGTTCGCCGACTCCGATGGCGACGGCATCGGCGACCTGCCCGGGGTGACCGCGCACCTCGACGCGCTCGTCGAGCTCGGCGTCGACGCCGTCTGGCTGAGCCCGTTCTACCCGTCGCCGCAGCGCGACGCGGGGTACGACGTGGCCGACTACTGCGACGTCGATCCGCTTTTCGGCACGCTCGCCGACGCCGACCGGCTGCTGACCGCCGCGCATGCGCGCGGGTTGCGCGTGATCATCGACCTCGTGCCCAATCACTCCTCCGACCGGCATCCATGGTTTCAGGCCGCGCTGCGGGCGGCGCCGGGGAGCGCCGAGCGCGGCCGCTACCTGTTCCGCGACGGCCGCG
>CAYLMS010000382.1:0-2048 GCA_964384455.1 uncultured Microbacterium sp.
GTGCTGACGCTGCTCGTGCGCCTGCGCGGCACCGTGCGCGCGCAGCGCGCCGTGTCGTGGTGGGACGTGCTGGGCTTCGGCGTGTGGCACGCGCTCACTGTCGCGGTGGGCTTCTACCACGCCGCGTGGTTCGTGCCGGTGCTGGTGCTGGCGATCTGCGCCGGTCTCGCGCTGTTCTGGCTGTCGCTGTGGCAGTTGTGGCGCGAAGCGCGCGGCGGCGCCGTCATGCTGCGCACCGCCGACGGCGTCGGCTACATTCCGCCGCAGCCGGCGCCGCACCGGCCGACGGGCGGGCACGAGGTGATCGTCGTCGCCGAGCGGCCGGTGCCGCCCGGCCGCTGAGCGCGTTTTGGCCGGCCACGGCATCCATGACAGAATGGATGCTCGTGCCCTGACTCGACCCTGCCTCAGGGGGGTGCGCCGCGCCGGGAGACCGGCGGCGCGCGGCACATCGGAATCCTCGAACATGCGCGGTCGACCTGTGGCGGCCGCAGGAAGAGACGATCATGCAGATCCTCGACTCCGTCGACGCGGCATCGCTGCGCACGGACATCCCCGCCTTCAGTCCCGGCGACACCGTGAAGGTGCACGTGAACATCACCGAAGGCAGCCGCAGCCGCATCCAGGTGTTCCAGGGCGTGGTCATCGGTCGTTCCGGTGACGGCGTGCGCGAGACGTTCACCGTGCGCAAGATCAGCTTCCAGATCGGCGTGGAGCGCACGTTCCCCGTGCACAGCCCCACGATCGACCACATCGAGATCGTCACGCGCGGCGACGTGCGCCGCGCGAAGCTCTACTACCTGCGCAGCCTGCGCGGCAAGAAGGCGAAGATCAAGGAGAAGCGCGAGCACTGATCGCGCCCGCCCGCAGCGCCCCGGCATCCGTGCCGGGGCGCTGCGCATTGGGCCCGGGTGGAGTGTGCGACCCTTGAATGTCGCGCATCCGAGGCGACGAGACGAAGGGGCTGCATGACGACGGAACCGGCCGACGGCGCGCCGGCGCTGCCGGAGGCGCCCCTGGAGGAGCCTCTGCGGCGCATGCGCCCGCGTGCGCGACAACGGCCGCGGGGTGCGGCCGCCTTCCTGCGCGATGTCGCCGTGATCGTGGTGATCGCGCTGGCTGCGTCGTTCCTGATCAAGACCTTCCTCGTGCGCTCGTTCTACATCCCCACCGGGTCGATGCTGAACACTCTGCAGATCAACGACCGCATCCTGGTCGACGAGATCACCCCGCGTCTGACCGGCTACCAGCGCGGCGATGTGGTGGTGTTCCGCGACCCGGGCGGATGGCTCGACCCGCGGCCCGTGAGCCCTCCCCAGCCGCCGCTGATGGTGGCCGTCGACTGGCTGGCGTCGCTCGTGGGGCTGTCCGCCTCGGACAGCGACGACCATCTGATCAAGCGGGTGATCGGCCTGCCGGGCGATCACGTCGCGTGCTGCAACGCGCTCGGCCAGATCACCGTCAACGGCACGCCGATCGACGAGACCGGCTACCTCGACCTGCCGCGCGGCGCCCCTGCCTCGGCGCTCGCCTTCGACGTGACCGTCCCGCAGGGCTCGCTCTGGGTGCTCGGCGACAACCGGAACAACTCGAAGGATTCGCGGTACAACCAGAACCAGCCGGGCAAGGGCTTCGTGCCGGTGGACAACGTGGTCGGCCGGGCGTTCTGGATCACGTGGCCCTTCGCCGACTTCGGACCCATCGACGCGCACCCTGAGGTGTTCGCCGGGGTTCCCGCCGCCTCGCCGCCGCCATGACCGTCGCCGTTCCGCGGCTCACCCTCGAGCGGCGCCTGCTGCGCGAGCATGCGGCCGTGATCGCGCTCGACGAGGTGGGCCGCGGCGCGCTGGCCGGCCCGGTCGCGGTCGGGGCGGCCCTGGTCGATCCGGCCACGGCCCGCCGGCGCATGCCCGCAGGGCTGCGCGACTCGAAGCTGGTGCCGCCCGCGCGGCGCGCCGACGTGGCCGCCCGCGCCGAGGCATGGGTGCGGGCCGGAGCGGTGGGCTGGGCGAGCGCGGCGGAGATCGACGACGTCGGCATCATGCGCG
>CAYLMS010000383.1:0-2039 GCA_964384455.1 uncultured Microbacterium sp.
CGGGATGCAGCGTCTTCACCCGCCCGTCGAGCGACTCGGGGAACCCGGTGACTGCGGCGACGTCGGTGACCGGGTGACCGGCGTCGCGGATGGCGGCAGCCGTGGACCCGGTGGAGACGATCTCGACGCCCGCGGTGTGCAAGGCGGCGGCCAGGCTCAGCAGCCCGGTCTTGTCGCTGACCGATACCAGGGCGCGACGCACCGGCACGGTGTCGCGGTCGCGGTACAGGGCGGGATCGTGGCGCGGGCCGGCCATGGGACTCCTCGGGTCAGGGTGCGGCGGACAGATCGAGCTCGCCGGTGGCGACGCGTCGCACGACGTCGATGAGCAGCCGACGTTCGACGGGCTTGATGCGCTCGTGCAGCGTGCGTTCGTCGTCACCGGGGAGCACGGGCACACGCTCCTGCGCCACGATCGGGCCGGTGTCGACGCCCTCGTCGACGACGATGACGCTCGCCCCGGTCTGTCTGGCTCCGGCGGTCAGCGCGTCGCGCACGCCGTGCGCGCCCGGGAACTCCGGCAGATACGCCGGATGGGTGTTGATGATCCGCGGCGCATACGCCGCGACGACCTCCGGCGGCAGCAGTCGCATCAGGCCACTGAGCACGACGAGATCAGGCCGCCACACGGCGAGCTGTTCGCTCAGTTCCGCACCCCACGCGGCGCGGTCGTCGAACCGCTCGTAAGGCACCAGAAAGGTCGGCACCCCGAAGCGCTCTGCGTGCACGAAGCCGTCGGCTTCGCGATCGGCGCCGACGACCACCACGCGGGCCGGGAAGTCGGGCTCCGCCGTCGCCTCGAGCAGGGCGTGCAGATTGGAGCCACCGCCGGAGATGAGAACGGCGACCGAGAGCACCCGGTCAGTCTAGCGGCGGCGGTGGCACCAGACCGCCGAGCGGCACGGTCTCGGCCTGCACCGGGTCGGGCAACGGATGCGGCGACCTCGCACCCGGAGCGCCCAGCGCGATCCCCGCCCCCAGCAGCACCTCGACCGCCACCGCCAGTCCCACCGGCATGGCCGCCGGACCCAGCTCGGCGAGCCGGCCGGGGCCGAGCGATCCGGCGGCGGCGCAGGCGAGCAGCGCCGCCGCCGCACCGGTCGTCGCCGCGATCCCGATCGCCAGCGCCGCGCGCGCCGTGGCGGACTGCACGCCGCTGCGCACGCGCGCCGCCCGCCCCGCCAGCAGTCCGGCGGCGACCGGGAGCAGCACCACCGCGAGCAGCCACGGCGCGCCGCCATCGGGCAGCAGCCCGAACACCGGGATGCCGGGAACCACGCCGAGCTGGCTCCCTGCCGGCGACACGGCAGTTCCGGCACCGACCGTGAAGCCGGGGCCGGCCAGCCATGACAGCGCCCACACCACCATCGTGGGCAGGTAGGCGAGTTCGCCGATCAGCATGAGGGTGGCGCCCAGCGGGTCGAGGTTCGCCGCCTGCGACAGCGCGATCACCTGCCCGCCGCGCAGCACCAGGCTCACCGCCACCAGCACCGCCGCCAGGGCGACGAGTGCGGCGACGGCGACCGCCGCACCGGTCGCGGTGCCCGCGACGAGCGCCCAGCGCCCGGCCGATCGCGCGCGCCAGCGCGCGATCGCGCCCACCTCGGCGTGCCGCGCGTCGGCGACGACGGCCCAGGCCAGCATCGCGGTGGCGTAGATCGCCGGGGGGAACAGCACCGCCTGCCACAGGTGCACGGCGGCGATCGGGTTGCGCGCGCTCACGCCCACCAGCCCCGCCAGCACGGCGAACACGACGACGCCGCAGGCCACCCCGGTCGGCCACGCTCCGGCGCGCGCCGCGCGCGCGCCGGAGCGTGCCCCGAACACCGCCGTGAACACCGCGAGCGCCAGCGGCGCGAGCGAGAGCGTGAAGGACGCGGCATCCGCGGTGATGCCCGCATGCAGCTGATACGCCTCCGGAAGGTGGATCGACAGCGGCACCAGATGACCGAGCTGCCACACGGCGGCGGCCGGATTGACGCGGTTCCACGAATTGGCCAGCGGGTCGGACACAGGCGCGTCCTGGTGCGCCGCGATGC
>CAYLMS010000384.1:0-2030 GCA_964384455.1 uncultured Microbacterium sp.
CGAAAGGCGTTGGTTCAGCACGGTCAGGGCGGCCTTGGACTGCTCGTCGAGTGCTGCGCCCGCGTGAGTCATCTCACGGTGATGCCGCTGCACCAGGTAGCGCTGCTCGTCGTCGAGCCCGAGTGTGTCGAGTCGTGCGTGCAGCTGGCTGATGCGCGCATACAGCGCGGCGTCGAGGCGAACGGCGTCTTCGTGGGCGGCCATCAGCGGCGCGAGTTCTTCTTCGACGGCCTGGATCGCGTCGGTGGCGTCGGCGGAACTGACCGTGTAGAAGGCGAAAGCCACCTGTTCCAGCAGCTCTCCGCTGCGCTCCAGCGCGACCATCGTGTTCTCGAAGGTGGGCGGCTCGGCCTGAGACGTGATCACGGCGATCTCGGCGCGATGCCGCGCGAAGGCGACAGCGAAGGCGGGCAGATAGTGCTCGGGCCGGATGAGGTCGTACCTGGGCAGTCGGAACGGAGCGTCGGTCGGAGTGAGCAGGGGGTTGGCAGCGGCATCCGTCATGGGCTTCAGCGTAGCGCGCACGTTACCAAGAACTGTTTGCAAAGAATGGCTTGCATCAACGAGGATGCAAAGGTATCTTTGCATTATGGAACCCGCGATCCCCGCCGAAGAGCGCTCGATCCGCGTGCTCGACCCGGGCGCGCTACGGGCGCTCGCGCATCCGCTGCGCGTGCAGATCTTCGATCTGCTGAGTCAGTACGGGCCGCAGACGGCGAGCACTCTCGCCGCGTTGACCGGCGAGTCGACGGGGTCGACGAGCTACCATCTGCGAGCGCTGGCCAGGCACGACCTGATCCGCGAAGTCGATGGCCGAGGGAGCGGACGAGAGCGTTGGTGGGAACGCCCGGTGGGCAGTGTCTCGTTCGCCAACCCGGAGGCCATGAGGACGCCTTCGGGGCGTGCTGCCACCCAGCTGCTGATGAGCGAGTTCTTCACCCGCAGGCACCAGCAGCTCATGCGCTTCATTGCGCAGAGCATGGAAGGCGAGGAGGAGCAGTGGCGCGAAGCGGCCATGCTCTCCACGGCGACGGCGCAGCTCACCGTCGAGCAGTTGAGCGAGCTGACGACCCGCATCGCGGAGCTCGTCAACGAGACAGTTGACCGCTACCGCGACCAGACCGGCGACGTGCGCCGGGTCACCATCCGCACCGACATCTTCCCGCTCCCGGAGGAAGGGCGCTGAGATGACCGTCATCACCGCCGCCTGTCGCATCCGGCCTACCTCCACCGAGCGGATGCTGCTGCACGCAGGCCGCACCCTGCAGCTGCTCGCCGTGGCGCGCATGGCGCGCCGTGCGCGCACGGTCGACGGGCACCTTGAGAACGCCCGCCGCGCCGCCGACGAGCGCCGCCGCACCGCACAGGCACTGGGTGCTTTCGGAATACCGCCGCGCTGACGTGCGGGCGACGCGCGGCTACTCGGCCGTGCGTCGCACGACGACCGCGCCGTCGTGGTCGAGTGAGATCACGGTGACCTGTGCGCCGTCGTCGAGTTCGGCGACCGGTCGTCCCTCCAGCCACGTCAGCGTCCAGAAGGCGGGCGCGGCGGCGAGCGGAAGGGATGTCTCGGCTTCGGCGATCGCCTCACTCAACTGCGCGGCCGCGGCGGGCACCGGTGCACCCGCCGGCCAGCGCGTGCCCAGACGCATCATGCCTCCGGCGCGAGCACGACCTCGCGCACGATCAACGCGGTGGCGTCGGCGTCGGAGTCAGTGTCGGCGAAGTCGACCCGCGCGATGCGGCCGACCGCGCACAGATCGCCTTCGGCCAGCCGCAGCAGCGCCACGGTCTCGGCGGGCGCTGCGACCGTGAGACTCTGCACGGGGGTCTTCTGCGACACCTTCGCCTCGGTCTTCGCGCGGCGGATGCCGATCAGTGCGGCGCCCACCGCGGCGAGCACGGCGGGGTCGCCGCCGCCGCCGATCGGCTCGGGCCATGCCGCCGTGTGCACCGAGTCGTCGTGGAACCACGACCATGCCTCCTCCGCGGCGAACGCCAGCACCGGGGCGAGCAGTCGCAGCAGGGTC
>CAYLMS010000385.1:0-2021 GCA_964384455.1 uncultured Microbacterium sp.
GTTCCATCGGCTCGCGCACCTCGCGGTCGAGCTTGTTCACGAAGGTGATGCTCGGCGGCATGCGCACCCTCGCCCGGTCGGTGCGGGTGCGGTTCGGCGGCGGCATCCTGGTGCTGCCCGACGACGACCTGGCGCAGGCGATCACGCCGCTCGGCCGGGTGCGCGGCGTACCCGTCACGGTGGTGCGCCGCTCGACTCTCGCGACGGTGCTGCGTGCCGGTGCCGCGGGCGCGCCCGACATCGGCGGCAATGAGATCTTCGATCTCCGCGCGCGGCTGCAGCAGGGTGTGCGGTTCGCCTGAGGCGGGCGTCGAACTTTTCCTTAGAGTCTTCTCATTCTCCGGTAATTTGTCCCCCATTCGGGGGACAAGCGCTCTAGAGTGAAGGGGTTCGCGACACGCGGTGGCTGGGGCCGCCGGGGGATATGACGTTTCGGTCGACTGGGGAGTCTGACCTGACGCGAACAGCGTGATCCCTTCGACCTGCCCAATGGGGACTGGGCAGATCGAGGGGATCATGTGTTTTCAGCTGGATGCTTCCGCGTGGCGCGCGCCGATCGGTGCGCACAGCCCCACAATCGGGCGTAGAGGCCCGTCATGGACCACTCCGGGAGCCGCTCGTCCCCAGCGCAACGGCTTCGCCTCGGCGACATCCCCGACCGGAGCGGCGAGATGCGGGTTCTCCAGGCCCCCTCGGTCCGGCCAGTCCCCAATGGGTGGATCGAGGGGGGCCGCCCTCGCGTGCCGTCACCGGTGCCCGCCGAGGCAGCGACCACGCACGGCCCGGTCACTGCGACGGGATCAGGCCGAACAGGTCGAGCGGATGCGTCAACCGCCACCAGGCGCTGGGCGGTGCGATCGCCTCGGCCAGCACCGCGTCGACTGTCGTCGCGTTCACTGGCCCGGTGAGCGTGAGCGCGCCGGCCGACGCTCCCCGCTCCGTGCGGCCGTTCAAGGCGAACGACGTGCTGGGCGTGGCCGCCGCGCCGTTCCACAGCACCACCGCCGCATCCTTGGCGGTGACCACCCGCACGCTGTCGCCCCAGCGCGTGGTCACCGTGCCCACCACAGTGCCGGCAGCGAGGGCGGGATGCGGCTGCAGTTGCTGCTCGAGTTGCGCGAACAGCGCGCGGGATGCCTCGTACCTGGCGGCATCCGTGCGCTGACCCAGCACCGCGGTCGTGAGCCGCACCGTCGTGCCCCCGATGCGCACGTCCTTCGCCGAGAGCAGGTCGAAGCCCACCAGCGTGCCGGTCTTCACCCCCAGCACGCCGGGATCGGCGAGCAGCAGATTGGTGTTCTTCACCACCCCTGCACCGGGGAGGGTGACCTCCTGCGTGGCGACGATCTCGGCGATCACGGGGTTGCCGAGCGCTTTGGCGGCCAGCTGCAGCAGCCCGTCGGGGGTGGCGGTGCTGTGCGGGTCGAAGCCGGTGGCGTCGGCGACGGTGATGCCGGTCACGCCGTGCGTGGTCAGCCATGCGTTGGCGGCGGCGGCGAACACGGCGTTGTTCGGCCAATGGCTCGCCACCAGCCGGTCGGCGTAGTTTCCGGCGGAGCCGATGAGCATGCCCTGCAGCAACTGGTATTCGCTGAGGGCGCCGCCCACCGGCACGTCGAGCGCCGACTCGCCGCTCTTGCGGTACTGCCAGTACGCGGCGCGGTCGCGCGCGGTGAAGTGGAACTGCTCACCCTGCTCGCCCTTGGCCAGCGGCATCCGGTCGAGCACCACGAGCGCGGTGACCACCTTCGTGATGCTGGCCATCGGCACGCCGGCCGCCGCGGATGCCGCGCCGCCGGGGAATCCGGTCACCGCGACGGCCGCGCTGCCCTGGCCGGGCCAGCTCATCGCCGCTACCGGGGCGGCGGCGGGGTGTACCGCGACGGCCCGCACTTGGGGGGCGATCGCGTTCAGCGGCCACAGCAGGGTGACCGCGGCGTAGACGACGAGCACGAGCACCGCGAACGTGATCGGGAGCAGCACGCCCGGGCGCACCGGGGTGCGGTGGGGAGGCTTCACGA
>CAYLMS010000386.1:0-2017 GCA_964384455.1 uncultured Microbacterium sp.
GCCGGCCTCGCCGGCCACGGCGCGCGCGAGCAGGGTCTTGCCGGTGCCAGGCGGACCGTACAGCAGCACGCCCTTCGGGATGCGGGCGCCCACCGCCTGGAACTTGGCCGGGTCCTTCAGGAAGTCTTTGATCTCCTGCAGTTCTTCGATCGCCTCGTCCGAGCCGGCCACATCGGCGAAGGTGACCGTCGGGGTCTCCTTCGTGACGAGCTTGGCGCGCGACTTGCCGAACTGCATCACCTTGCTGCCACCGCCCTGGGCGGAGGAGAGCAGGAACCAGAACAGCAGGCCGAGCAGCAGCATCGGCAGCAGCAGTTGCAGGAAGCCGTCGAACCAGCTCGACTTCGGCACCGCGTCGTTGAAGCCGTCCTTCGGGTTGGCGGCGTTGATCGCCTGCACCACCTCGGGAGCGCGCGCGGTGACGTAGTAGAACTGCACCGCCGTCGAGCCCTGGAACGCGCTGGAGAGGGTCATGTCGACGCGCTGGTCGCCGTCGGTGTTGACCACCTTGGTCACCGTCGTGCCCTTGAGCAGGCTCAGTCCCTGCTCGGTGGTGATCTGCTTGGCGCCGCCGAGGTTCGAGATCAGCGAGAACCCGATCACGAGGAACAGCCCGATCAGCAGCACGTAGATCAGCGGGTTGCGGGTGAGCTTCTTGAGGTCCATGGTGCCGGGGAGTCCCCGTGCCCTCCTGTCGCAGGCGGTCGCCCTCGCGGGCGCGCGGTGGATTTCAGGGTATCGCGGCCCGCTATGACCGGTCTGTGCATTCGCCCACGGCGTACTGCGGATTCGCCGATGCGGACACCGCTGCGGATGCTGTTGCGGATGTCAGGCGTAGACGTGCGGCGCAAGCACCGCGACATCCCGCAGATTGCGGTAGCGCTCGGCGTAGTCAAGGCCGTAGCCGACGACGAACTCGTTCGGGATGTCGAAGCCGACGTAGCGGCAGTGCACCTCGACCTTCGCGGCATCCGGTTTGCGCAGCAGTGCGAACACTTCCACCGAGGCCGCACCGCGCGAGGCGAAGTTCTCCAGCAGCCACGAGAGGGTGAGCCCCGAGTCGATGATGTCCTCGACGATGAGCACGTCGAGGTCGTGGATGTCGGTGTCGAGGTCTTTGCGGATCTGCACGACGCCGCTCGAGCGGGTGCCCGCGCCGTAGGAGGAGACGGCCATGAAGTCGATCGGCGCCACCGTGGGCAGCGCCCGGGCGAAGTCGGCCATCACCATGACGGCTCCCTTGAGCACCCCGACCAGCAGCAGGTTGCGGCCGGCGTAGTCGGCGGCGACCTGCGCGGCCACCTCCTGCAGCCGGGCGGTGATCTGCTCCTCCGTGACGAGCACGGCGGTGAGCTGGTCGGCGATGTCGGCGGCGCGCATGAGCCGAGTTTAGAGTCAGGGCGCCGTGAACTCGATGCGGTCTGCGACCCGGCGGGCACGGCATCCGGGCAGGTCGATCGGGCCCTGGCCCGACCAGTCGGTCACGAGGCGCGCGACCTCCAGGGTGTGCGCGCGCGTGAGGCTGGTACCGAACTCGGCGGCCACGACGTGCCGGATGATGCGATGGCGCAGCGCGGCGGGATTGGCGGCCAGCGCTGCGACCGACACCGCGATGCCGGCCTCGGCCGGCTGCACGATGTCTTCGATCGTCTCGTCGATCAGACGTGCGAACGCCTCGCCGTCTTCGCGCAGCAGCGCGGCGGTGCGCGCGAGCGCCTCGGCGATACCAGGGCCGAGTTCGCGCTCGAGCACGGGCAGCACCGCGGTGCGTGCGCGCACGCGCGCGAACCGCGGGTCGGCGTTGTGCGGGTCGTGCCAGGGCTCGAGCCCAGCGGCTGCGGTCGCCTGCGCGGTGGTGGCGCGGCGCACGCCGAGCAGCGGGCGCAGCAGCCGCACTCCGTGCCGCTCGGTCTCGGGCGCCATGCCCTGCAGGCTCTCGCCGCCGGAGCCGCGGGCAAGGCCCAGCAGCACGGTCTCGGCCTGGTCGTCGAGGGTGTGCCCGAGCAGCACGGCCCAG
>CAYLMS010000387.1:0-2008 GCA_964384455.1 uncultured Microbacterium sp.
GTGGCGCTGCCGCCGGCCGACGACGACGACGACCTCGGCGAGGCCGATGCCGTGCGCATCGCCGACATCCCGGAACCCGCCGCCACTGCGCCCGGGGCGACGGCGCCCGCCGCATCGGTGGAGCGGGTGGCGACGCCGCCGCACGGCGTGACCCTGCACGCCAAGCGGCTCGGCCAGCTCGGCGACGCGGAGCGCGAGACGGCCGACCTGCTCACCGCCGACCGGCTGCTCGACCCGCATCAGGTGATCCGTCCCGAGCCCGAAGGCGCGTGGCGCCGGCTCGTGTATACGGCCTCGGGGCGCCGCATCCATCCGCGCGATTCGAAGCGCATCACCGCCCGCAAGCAGCTGGATGCACGCATCGCCGCGCCGCTGCCCGGCGGTGCGCGATTCGTGGCCGTGCTCTCGCGCAAGGGGGGCGTCGGCAAGACCACGATCACCGCGCTGCTGGGGATGGCGATGGCCG
The DNA here is from genome assembly GCA_964384455.1 of uncultured Microbacterium sp. Taxonomy (GTDB): domain Bacteria; phylum Actinomycetota; class Actinomycetes; order Actinomycetales; family Microbacteriaceae; genus Microbacterium. Next base: position 467 of record CAYLMS010000387.1, read on the forward strand.
ACGCGCGCGAGGACCGCATCGTCGCCGTCGACGCCAATCCTGATCGCGGCACGCTGGCGGAGCGGATCGCCCGCCCGACGGGTCACACCGTGCGCGATCTGGTGCGCACGCACGACGCCGTCACCGGCTACAACGACATCTCCACCATCGTGGTGCGCGACGAGACGCGGCTCGACGTGCTGGCCTCCGACGCCGATCCGCACATCGCCGAGGCGTTCGGGGCCGGCGACTACCGCGAGGTCGCCGACATCGCCGCGCACTACTACTCGGTGGTGCTCACCGACACGGGCACGGGCATTGTGCACTCGGTGATGGGGGAGACGCTGCGCCTGGCCGACCAGCTGGTCGTGGTCGCGGGGTTGAGCGTCGACGAGGCGCGGCTGGCATCGGAGACGCTCACCTGGCTGGAGGCGAACGGTTTCGGCGAACAGGTGCGCGCCGCGGTCGTGGTGCTCAACCAGTCCCGGCCGGGTGTGCCGGTGGTGCGTGCCGAAGAGCTCGAGACCCACTTCCGCAGCCGGGTGCGCCGCGTGCTGCGCATGCCGTACGACCCGCTCATCGCGCAGGGCAGTGCGATCACGTTCCGCGAGCTGCAGCCGGGCACGCGGCACGCGGCCCGCGAGCTCGCCGCCATCGTGGTCGAGGGCCTGCGCCCGGCGGCTGCCTGACGCGCGTGAGCATCCGTGCCATCCGCCTGTTCGGCGACCCCGTGCTGCGCTCGCCCAGCGCTGCGATCGATGATCCGGGCGCGGTGCGCGAACTGGTGCGCGACCTGCTCGACACCGTCGCGCAGCCAGGCCGGGCCGGGGTCGCCGCCGCGCAGATCGGGGTGGGCCTGCGGGCTTTCAGCTACAACGTCGACGGCGTCATCGGCTATGTGCTCAACCCGGTGCTCGAGACCTCGGGCGAGGCGGAGCCAGTCGACGAGGGATGCCTGTCGGTGCCGGGGCTGTGGCATCCCGCGCTGCGCCACCCGTGGGCACGGGTGACCGGCATCGACGTCGACGGCCACGAGGTCGTGCTCGAGGGCACTGGCCTCATGGCCCAGGCGCTGCAGCACGAGTACGACCACCTCGACGGCATCGTCTATCTCGACCGGCTGGCGCCCGAGCGCCGGCGCACGGCGATGCGCGAGGTGCGCGAGTCGGACTGGTTCTAGGCGCTCACGACAGCGCGACGTTCGAGGTCGTCACCGGCGCGGCGTACAGCGCCTCGACGTCGGCGGCGAAGTCGGCCATGATCACGCCGCGCTTGATGCTCATCTTCGGGGTCAGGTGCCCGCTCGCCTCGGTCCACTCGGTGGGCAGGATCGTGAACTTGCGGATCGACTCCGCGCGCGACACCGTGCTGTTGGCCGCGTCGACGGCTCGCTGCACCTCGGCGCGCACGGCGGGGTGCGCGGCGGCGTCGGTGAGCGGCATGTCGGCGGGGAGCGCGTGGTTCGACAGCCATGTCGGCAGCATCTCGGGGTCGAGCGTGACCAGTGCCGAGATGAACGGGCGCTGGTCGCCCAGCACGACCACCTGGCCGACGATGGGATTG
>CAYLMS010000388.1:0-2003 GCA_964384455.1 uncultured Microbacterium sp.
TGGAGGACGCCGGCCTGGTCGCGCTGCTGCGCGACGTGCTGGGCGAGGCGGGCCTGCCCGTCAGAGCGCACCTCGACCCGCACCTCGAGGCCGTCACCCGCAGCGACGACGACACCGACTACACCTTCGTGCTCAACCACGGGCGCGTCCCGCTGCGTGTCGAGGTGCCCGCGGGCGCCACCGATCTGCTGACCGATGCGGTCACCGACGGCACCCTCACCCTCGGCCGGCACGCCGTCGCGGTGCTCGCCGCCCCGCGCGCGGAGCATCCGCCGTTCGTCGCCCTGTCCACCCCCGTCGCGGACTCCCCCGCGCCCGATGATCGAAGGATGCCGTGAGCGCACCATTCGTCCACCCCTACATCCCCAACACCGCCCCCGCCGTGAAGGCCGAGATGCTCGCCGCGGTCGGTGCGGCTTCGGTGGAGGAGTTCTACGCCGACGTGCCCGACGCGCTGCGCCTGCACCGCCCGCTCGAGCTTCCCGACGCGCTGCCGGCAGAACAAGACCTCGCACGGCACGTGCGCCGCCTGCTCGCGCGCAACCGCTCCACCGACGAGCGGCTCAGCTTCCTCGGCGCCGGCACCTACCACCACTACGTGCCGGCCGTCGTCGACGAGGTGATCTCGCGCAGCGAGTTCCTCACCGCCTACGCCGGCGAGCCCTATGAGGATCACGGCCGGTTCCAGGCGCTGTTCGAGTACCAGTCGCTCATGGCCGAACTGCTGGGCATGGACGTCGTGAACGTGCCGACCTACGACGGGTACCAGGCCACCGCGACCGGGCTGACGATGAGCGGTCGGATCACCGGCCGCCGTCGAGTGCTCGTGGCCGCGGACGTGCTGCCGGCGAAGCTGTCGAAGGTGCGGGACTATGTGCGCCACCACCTCGACCTGCAGCACGTGCCCACTGTCGACGGCACCGCCGATGTGGCAGCCGTGCGCGCGGCGCTCGACACGGATGTCGCCGCCGTGTGGGTGGAGACCCCGAGCGCCACGGGCGCCGTGGAGACCGCCCTGCGCGCGCTCGCCGACGCCGCGCACGCCGTGGGCGCGGTGCTCGTGGTGGGCACCGACCCGATCGGCTACGGAGTGCTCGCACCGCCTGCCGCGCACGGCGCGGACATCGTCACCGGCGACATCCAGTCGCTGGGTCTGCATCAGTGGTACGGCGGCGCGCACGGCGGCTTCATCGCCGTGCCCGACGACCCGCGGTTCGTGATGGAGATGCCGTCGCGCCTGTTCGGGCTGGCGGCCACCGACGTGGCGGGCGAGTACGGGTTCGGCGACGTCGCCTACGACCGCACCTCGTTCGCCCTGCGCGAGGAGGGCAAGGAATGGGTCGGCACGGCTGCCGCGCTGTGGGGCATCGCCGCCGGCGTGTACCTCGCACTCATGGGTCCGGCCGGAATGGCCGAGCTCGGCGAGCTGCTGCTGGCCCGCACTCGCTACGCGCAGCACGCGCTGGCCGCGATTCCGGGCATCGTGCTCGGCGACGGCGCGCTGCATCTGCGCGAATTCACCGTGGATGTCGCGGGAGCCGGTCTCACCGCCGCGGGCGTCGTCGCGGCGCTGCGCGCCGACGGCATCGAGCCGGGGGTTCCGCTCAGCGAGGCACTGCTGCTGGTGTGCGTCACCGAGCTCACCTCGCAGGCCGACATCGACCGTCTCGCGGCGGCACTCGCCGCCCTTTCCCGTCAGGAGCAGAGCGCATGAGCCTTCCCATCGCCCCCAAGCCGGCCCTGCGCCGCTTCCACCAGGCGCGCTGGGACGAGCCGGTGGTCTTCGAGCTGTCCACTCCCGGCGAGCGCGGCGTGCTGGTCCCCGCGATCGAGCCGGGAGTGCGCGCCGTGGTCGGCGACGTGCTCGAAGGCCTCGCCGATGGCCTGCGCCGCACCGCACCGCCCGCGCTGCCGCAGCTGGGTCAGCAGCGCGTGCTCAAGCATTATCTGCGGCTCTCGCAGGAGACCCTCGGCGCCGACTTCACCGTCGACATCGGGCAGGG
>CAYLMS010000389.1:0-1995 GCA_964384455.1 uncultured Microbacterium sp.
CATTACGGATTATATCTGGCGTGACACACTTCTCGCCCCAAGCGGTCGATCGGAACTCCTCCGTACTCGGTTTCGTGACTGGACCGGTGATACCGTCATCCACTGCCATATTGTGGATCACGAAGATCAAGGCATGATGAAGAATATCCGGATCCTCTGTCCCGATGAACCGATTCCGCCGGGTGGCGATGTCGTCCGGGCGCACGGCAATCGCCAGGGTGGTGCAGGTCCTCAGCAGGCTCCGGACTTCAAGCTCCGTGATAAAACCGGAAATGCGAAATCGCTCGGAGATTTCAAGGACACACGGGTATTGATTTTCTTCCGCGGTTCGGGATGTGTTTTATGTGAGACTCAGCTCAAACAATTTGCGGAAAAGAAGGCGGAATTCGACAAGGCGGGGGTCACCCTGGTTGCGATCAGCAGCACTACCGTGGCGGATCTTCCAGCTGCAGAGAAACCGTGCAAGGACTGCCCGCCAATCCCCTTCACATTGCTGGCCAATCATTCCCTGGATGTTTTCGAGCAATATGGCTGTCGGAATACTTCTGATGGTCAGGCATTACACGGGGTGTTTGTGATTGATAAGCAAGGGAACATTCTCCATCGCGTGGTCAGCGACATTGCTTATGCCGATGTTGACAAGGTGTTGAAATGGGCGCAGGAGGTAATCGCTGCACCGAAACCTTAAACTGCGTGATTAGAGTCTGTATAAATGCAAGCCTTCCTCCCTATCAGTCGGGATCCATGATCCAACTGAGTGGCAGGGAGGCTGCATACAGATTGGTCACACCAGGATATCGTGAATTACCCGGCCGTGGACATCGGTGAGGCGATAATCACGGCCGCCGTGACGGTAGGTGAGCCGGGTGTGATCAATACCCATCGCATGCAACAGGGTTGCATGGAGATCGTGCACCGTGAGAGGATTGACCACGGCGGCATTGCCAAATTCGTCGGTCTCTCCATAGGCGATCCCGCCCTTGAACCCGCCGCCGGCCACGCAAATCGTGAATCCATGCACATGGTGATCCCGGCCGCAGTTCGGCGTGACTGCAGGTGTGTGCGGCGTCCGCCCCATCTCACCCGCCCAAACCACGATGGTTTGGTCGAGCAACCCCCGTCGTTTCAGATCGACAATCAGGGCGGCCACCGATTGTTCAGTCACCCGGGCATTCTTTTCATGATTAACTTTGAGCAAACCATGTTGATCCCACGGCGAGTTATTGCCATCAAAACTCGGGCAGGTGATTTCAATGAATCGCACACCGGCCTCGACAAACCGCCGTGCCCTTAATGCCTGGGTAGCATAATACCGTTGATGCACATCCTTGGAATCGACACCATATAACGACTGCGTTTCCTTCGATTCCCGGCTGATGTCCGCCAGGGCCGGCACCTCGGTCTGCATCCGAAACGCCGTCTCGTAGTTGGCGATCGCTCCTTCAATCGCGTCCGGATTCGACACCCTCCTGGAAAACCCCTCATCCTGCTCGGCAAGCAGGTTCAGCTTCCGCCGTTGCAGTGTGGAGTCATCGGTCGGCACAATGTTATCGACTGGCACCCCCTTCGCCCGCATCATGGTCGCCTGGTGACTGGCTGGCAAAAACGAACTGCCGAAGTTCTCGAGCCCGCCATTGGGGACCCAGTCGTTATTTAAAACAATATATGCCGGTAAATTTTTATTTTCGGTGCCGAGTCCGTACGAAACCCAGGAGCCGAAGCTCGGTGCCTGACCCAGGATTCGCCCCGTGTGCAGGAGCAGATTCGACTGTCCATGCAGGGGAAGCTCGCCGGTCATGGAGCGGATGACGCAAAAATCATCGGCTACACTTGCGATTTTGGGGAAGAGGTCGCTCACCCAGAGGCCGCTCTTGCCCCGCTTGTGGAAGGCCCACGGACTGCCGAGCCAGACCCGTTCCGGCGACGATTGCGAACGCTTCGTCACCGCCTTCTGTCCGATCCGCTGCCCCTCGTGTTTCTTCAGCATCGGCTTGT
>CAYLMS010000390.1:0-1991 GCA_964384455.1 uncultured Microbacterium sp.
GGTGTCGGGCGTGGCGGCGGGGCTGCAGAACACGGGGTGAGCGGCGATCATCCCACCTGGTGGTCGCCCGCGTGCCTGGCCAGGCTCCGGCCGTAGCGCTCGGTGAGCTGCACCATGAGGTCAGGGGTGTCCCGGTCGATCCCGAACACATAGCCCGGGAAGTCGAGTTCGCGCTGCGCGGCCCAGATCTGCTCGTGCCGGTCGGGTGGCAGCAGCTGCAACGGGTCGCCGACGGCCACCCAGCCGATCGGCACCGTCGTCGCGGTCGGAAGCACCGTGCGCAGATGCACGACAGCGTTGATCCGCACTTCGCAGCGGTCGCCGATGCGGGCGCCGTTGAACACCCTGGTGCCGGTGGCCAGAAACACCTCGTCGCCCACGGTCGCCCCCGACAGGCTGGCCATCGGACCGACCAGGGTGTGGTCGCCGATGTGCACGGGATTCGCGGCGGTGGCGCGGATGAGCGCGTTCTCCATCACGATGACGTTGCTCCCGAGCGTGATCGCCCCGCCTTCCGAGGTGATCACCGCACCGTGCAGCACCTGGCAGTCCGCACCGAGCTCGACATCGCCGCTGATCACGGCGGTCGGCGCGATCACCGCGGTCGGGTGGATCCGAGGCCTGACTCCGAGATGCTCGAACTGCACGGCTGGCTCCTGTCGCTCGGTTCAGCGTAGCGCGCGGGTAGGGTGAGACGGTCGCGGGCGGCGCCCGCGTCCGCCCCTCCCCTCGCGCCGAAGGCTACGCATGACCGACCCGTTCCACGCCCTGCCCGCCGCCGTCCAGCCGGCCTTCGACACGGTGCTCGCCCGCAATCCGCACGAACCGGAGTTCCAGCAGGCCGTGCACGAGGTGCTCGGTTCGATCGCCCCCGTGCTCGAGGCCTACCCGCGGTTCGCCGACGAAGGGGTGCTGGAGCGCACGGTGGAACCCGAGCGGCAGATCCTGTTCCGGGTGCCGTGGGTCGACGACGCGGGCAGGCTGCAGGTGCACCGCGGTTACCGCATCCAGTTCTCCTCCGTGCTGGGCCCGTACAAGGGCGGGCTGCGCTTCCATCCCTCGGTGAACCTGTCGATCGTGAAGTTCCTCGGCTTCGAGCAGGTCTTCAAGAACGCGCTCACCGGTCAGGGCATCGGCGGCGCGAAGGGTGGCAGCGACTTCGATCCGCACGGCCGCTCGGACGCCGAGGTGATGCGGTTCTGCCAATCGTTCATGAACGAGCTGTACCGCCATCTCGGCGAGCACACCGATGTTCCCGCCGGCGACATCGGGGTGGGGGCGCGCGAGATCGGCTACCTGTTCGGCCAGTACCGCAAGATCACCAACCGGCACGAGTCGGGCATGTTCACCGGAAAGGGCGTGCAGTGGGGCGGCGCGGAGGTGCGCACCGAGGCCACCGGCTACGGCGCGGTCTTCTTCGCCGAGGAGATGCTGGCGGTCAAGGGCGACTCGCTGGAGCGCAAGCGGGTGGCCGTGTCAGGGTCGGGCAATGTGGCGGTCTTCGCGATCGACAAGGCATGGCAGCTGGGCGCGATCCCGGTGACCGCGTCGGACTCCTCAGGCACGGTCGTCGACGACGCGGGCATCGATGTCGACCTGCTGCGCCGGGTGAAGGAGACCGAGCGCGCCCGCATCGAGGAGTACGCGGCGCACCGGCCCAGCGCGCGCTTCCTCGCGGGCGAGCGGCCCTGGCAGGTGCCGGTGGATGTCGCCATCCCGTCGGCGACCCAGAACGAGCTCGACGAGGCCGACGCGCGGGCGCTGATCGGCAACGGCGTGCACGCCGTCGCCGAGGGGGCGAACATGCCCTGCACCCCGGCGGCCGTCGTCGCATTCCAGACGGCGGGCGTGCTGTTCGGGCCGGGCAAGGCCGCGAACGCGGGCGGGGTGGCGACCTCGGCGCTCGAGATGAGCCAGAACGCCTCACGGCAGCGGTGGAGCTTCGCCGACAGCGAGGCGAAGCTGCGCGCCATCATGAAGAACGTGCACGA
>CAYLMS010000391.1:0-1984 GCA_964384455.1 uncultured Microbacterium sp.
GCGGCGCGTTCCACGGCTTCAGCTCGGTGCATCCGCACGCGCCGGTGTCGCGCGCTGCGCTCGCCGTGCGCCGCAGTTGGCTGGAGCGCATCTTCCGGGTCTGACCCGGCCATCGGGCCGGCCACCATCCGCCACTCGGCGGCGCCGCGGACGAAACCGCGGATCGCTGGCGGTGTCGCGGGTGCAGACGTGGGCCCGACGATGAGAGCGGCTCGAACGATCGGGCCGGCCGTCGAGAGAGAGTGCGACCCATGACCACCGTTCCCCGTGTCCCGTTCGACGTCGAGCTCGTCGAAGGCTTCACCCGGTTCAAGGAGACCGTCGAGTACGAGCTGCTCGTGCCCGAGACGATCCACTCCTACCGCGAGCGGCTCACCGGCCCGGCACTGACCGACGAGGAGATCGCCGGCGACCACGACGTGCTGGTCGAGAACCGCGAGGTGCCCGGCCCCGACGGCGAGCCCGACATCACCCTCACCATCGTCCGGCCGAACCGGCCGGTCACCGCAGCCCCCGCGATCTACGCGATCCACGGCGGGGGCATGATCCTCGGCAGCCGCTACTTCAACGCCCAGGAGTATGCCTCGTACGCCGAAGAGCACGGCGTCGTCGTGGTCAGCGTCGAATACCGCCTGGCCCCGGAGCATCCGCACCCCGCCCCCGTCGAGGACTGCTACGCGGGGCTCGTATGGCTGCACCGGCATGCGACCGAGCTCGGCGTCGACCCCGCCCGCATCCTTGTGATCGGCGCGAGTGCCGGCGGCGGCCTCAGCGCCGGCGTGTGCCTGCTGGCGCGCGACCGCGGCGAGGTCACGCCCGTCGGCCAGGGCCTCATCTGCCCCATGCTCGACGACCGCAACTCGACGCTGTCGAGCCGCCAGTTTCAGGATGTCGGCATCTGGCCCGGCAGCTTCAATGAGACCGGCTGGGATGCGCTCGTGGGCGCGGGCGTCCGCGGCACCGACGCCGTGTCGCCGTATGCGTCGCCGACACGCATGGCCGACCTGTCGCACCTCGCGCCCGCCTACATCGAGGTGGGCAGCGCCGAGGTGTTCCGCGACGAGAGCGTCGACTACGCCATGCGCATCTGGGCGACCGGTGGCCGTGCCGAGCTGGTGGTGTGGGACGGCGGCTACCACGGGTTCATCGGCACCTCGCCCGAGGCGCGCGTCTCGCGCAGCGCCGCAGCCTCGCGCACCGCCTGGATCCACCGCATCCTGGGGCTGTGACATGACCTCCCGCCGATCAGCACTCTCCACCGTCGACGAGCTCGTCGACATCGCCACCGGTTACATGGCCGCCCAGCAGCTGTTCGCCGCCGTCGAGGTGGGGCTGTTCCCCGCGCTCGCCGGCGGTCCGCGCAGCGCGGCCGAGCTCGCCGCGGCGCTCGAGCTGCCCGAGCGCACCGTGCGCATCCTCGCCGACTCGATGAACGCGCTCGGCGTGCTCGAGCGGGAGCACGGCCGCTACCGCAACGGCCGCGTCGCCGCGGGATACCTGCAGGGCGACGGCACGCTCGACCTCGGCCCGTTCTTCTCGTTCCTCGGCGCCGTCAGCTACGAGCAGTGGCTGCAGTTCGGCACCTCGGTGCGCACCGCCGAGGCCGGTGTGCTGAACCTCGAGGGCAAGGACCTCGGCATGCTCGGGCGCGGCATCGGCGCCTATCAGGCGCTGCATGCCCGTGGATTCGCCGAGGCGTTCGACCTCTCGCGCTACCGCCGGCTGCTCGACCTCGGCGGGCAGAGCCCCGCGTTCGCGATCGAGGCGCTGCGCGCCAATCCGCAGCTGCAGGCGACATTCGTCTACACCGCGTCGGAGACGGACATGATCGCGCAGGCCGTGGACGCCGCGGGCGTCGCCGATCGCGCACTCATCTCTCCGGCCGACACCGTCGACGCCACTCCCCGCGGGCCGTTCGACCTGGTGCTCCTGCAGCACTGCATCCACCGGTTCACCGCCGCCGAGAACCGCCGCATCCTCGCCC
>CAYLMS010000392.1:0-1977 GCA_964384455.1 uncultured Microbacterium sp.
GACACCGCGCTGTGGTGGTTCGCGCACGCGCCTCAGCCGCCGGCGCCGTCCCAGTCGCGGTAGGGATCCCAGCCGCCGGGCGCCGCATGCGGCGCACCGTCGACCAGCAGGGCCACCGGGCCGCGCGGATGCACCAGCCCGATCGTGCGGAACCCGTCGGGCAGCGCAGCACCGGGCGGGAAGGCCGCCAGCAGTGCATGATCCTCGCCCCCATCGACGGTCCAGCCGCGACGCGGGCCGAGCGCGGCACTGTCGAGCGCGAGCGTCGCATGCGACGCATCGGCCATCCTGGTGGCGTCCAGCGCGAGGCCGTCCGACACGTCCATCATCGCGGTGGCGCCGGCATCGGCCGCCACCGGGCCGAGCGCGATCGGCGGCTGCGGGCGCAGCTGCGCGGCCACGCAGGCGAGCTCGCCGGCATCGAGCAGTGCGGCGTCGACGGCGACCGGCTCACCCGCGGCGTCGCGGAAGCGGCGCCGCAGCACGTCGAGACCGCGCGCGGCTGCTCCGGCCTCGCCGGCGAGCGCGAGCACGTCACCCGGCCGCGCCCCCGAGCGCAGCACCGGACGACGACCGTCGAGCGAGCCCAGCGCGGTCACCGCCACGGTCAGCGTGTCCGACACGGCCAGATCGCCTCCTTCCACCGCGCAGCCCGGCGCGAGCGCGTCGCACGCGGCCCTCAGCCCGTCAGCGAGCGCCACCGCGAAGGCCACCGCTGTGCCCGGCGGCAGCGTGAGCGCGACCAGCAGCGCGGTGGGCCTGGCGCCCATCGCGGCGATGTCGGCGAGGTTGACGGCGGCGGCCTTCCAGCCCAGGTCGAACGGGTCCGACCAGGCCAGCCGGAAGTCCGGTCCGTGCACGAGCGTGTCGGTGGAGGCGACCACGCGCCCGTCCGGCGCGCCGAGCACCGCGGCATCGTCGCCGGGCCCGACGATCGCACGGGAGGGCGCGAGCCGTGCCAGCACGTGCCGCAGCAGCACGCCCTCCGCCACCTCCCCCACGCTCGCATCGGGGGCGGGAGGCGATGCCATCCGTTCAGCGTAGCCTGGAAGCGTGCGTGCACTCCGACTCCCCGTCGCCGCCGCGGCGGCCGCGGTGGCCGTCGGCCTGCTGTCCGGATGCGCGGCCACGGTCTCGCTCGATCCGGCTCCTGCGGCCAACGATCCGCGCTGCGCCGGTGTGATGGTGGCGCTGCCCGGCACCGTGGCCGGCCAGCAGCGCCGCTGGACCGACGCACAGTCCACGGCGGCCTGGGGGTCGCCGTCCGCGGTGATCTTCGAGTGCGGCGTGGCCCCGCCCACGGCGACCACCGAACGCTGCATCACGCTCGCGGGGATCGACTGGGTGGTCGACGAGAAGGCCGCGCCGCGCTACCTGGTGACGACGTTCGGCCGCACCCCGGCGGTGCAGCTCATGATCGACAACCGGGTCGTGGGTTCGAACGACGTGCTCGCCGACCTCGCTCCCGCCATCACCAACATCGCCGCGACCGCGCACTGCACCGGCAGCGCGACGCTGCCGAAGTAGCGCGTCAGCGCGCCCCGCGCGCCAGCCCGCCCTCGATCAGCTCGGCCACCAGCTGCGGGTAGGTCATCCCGGACGCGATCCAACAGGTCGGGAACATCGAGATCGGGGTGAATCCGGGCATGGTGTTCACCTCGTTGACGTAGAACTGAGTTCCGGTGAAGAACACGTCCACGCGCGCGAGCCCCTCGCCGCCCAGCGCCTCGAACGCCTGCACCGCGATCCGCTGCAGCTCTGCGGACTCGCCGTCGCCCAGGTGCGCGGGGCAGACCAGCTCGACCCCTGGGGCATCCAGGTACTTCGCCTCGAAGTCGTAGAACTCGCGGCCGCGCACGATGATCTCGCCCGCCACGCTCACCCGAGCCGGCGCGCCGTCACGCCCCGCCAGCACCCCGCACTCGAGCTCGCGGCCGGCGATCGCGCTCATGTTTCCGCTCATGCAGTAGATGGCCA
>CAYLMS010000393.1:0-1976 GCA_964384455.1 uncultured Microbacterium sp.
CATCCGCCAGCGCGAAGCGCGTGTTCTGGAAGTCGATGATCCGCTCGCCGAACGCTTCGCGCTCCTTCGTATACGTCAGCGTCCAGTCGAACGCGGCCTGCGCGGCGGCCGCCCCGGCGACGCCGATCGACAGCCGCTCGAGCGGCAGGTTCATCATCAGCTGCACGAAGCCCATGCCCTCGCGCCCGCCGATGAGGTTCTCCTGCGGCACGAACACGTCGCTGAACGACAGTTCGGCGGTGTCGTGCCCGTGGAAGCCCATCTTCTGCAGCTTCTTGCCGTGGTCGAAGCCGGGCGACGAGGTCTCGATCAGCAGCAGGCTGAACGCATCGGGCCGGTCGCCCTCACCGGTCTTCACAAAGGTCACGACCACGTCGGCCGTCGCCCCGCTGGAGATGAACGTCTTCGCACCGTTCACGAGGTAGCCGCCGTCGACCTTCTTCGCCGTGGTGCGGATGCCACGCAGATCACTGCCGGCCCCCGGCTCGGTCATGCCGAGCGCGCCGATGATCTCGCCCGTGGCCATGCCGGGCAGCCACCGCTGCTGCTGATCGGGCGTGCCCATGTGCACCACATAGGGAACGGCCAGGTCGTCCTGGATGCCGAGCGCTCCGGCCAGCGATCCGGCGCCCGCGGCGATCACCTCTTCGCTGACGATCGCGCGGAACCGGTAGTCCTGCAGCATGCCGGCTCCGCCGAACTCCTCGGGCACCGACAGCCCGATCACACCCGCCGCACCGGCCGCCTTCATCGTTTCGCGGTCGATCTCGCCCGCGGCATCCCACCGCTCGCGCGCCGCGTTCGTCACGTAGCGCTTGCAGAACTCCTTGACGACCTCACGGAACGCTTCGTGGTCCTCGTCGTAGATGTCGCGGTCCATCTCGATCCCCTCTGCCCGCCCTGGGCGACACGTGCCAACGGTGAGATTGCATCCCACGATCGATGATACTCAGTGTCACACCCGCTGGCACAGCAGTTCGCCGGAAGAATGCGTGGCGCCCGCCCGGGGCGGGTCAGCCGACGTAGTCGGGCGCGGGCGGCAGGCCCCAGAAGGTCTCGAGCGCGTGGAACCCGAGATCGTGGTAGGCGGTCGCCAGCGGAACGCCGATGAAGCGCACATGCCACGGTTCCGCGTCGTAGCCGGTGACGGACTGCTGCCCGGCCTCGTAGCGCACGATGAAGCCGAAGCGCCACGAGTTCGCGGCGATCCAGCGCCCCTGGGTGGTGGCGCCGAAGCCATCGAGCCCGCCGCAGCCAGACCCGCCGCACGCCACCAGATCGGCGGCGAGTCCGGACTGGTGCTCGCTGTATCCGGGTCGTGCGCTGCCGCGGTCGGCGGCCGCCTTTCCCTGCGATGCCACATGGGAGTTGTAGGTGCGCACCTGCGACCCGTACGACCGGTACGAGCTGAGGATGGCCATGTCTCCGGTGCCGGCGGCGCGGGCGGCGGCGACCATGGCGCTCATCGCGGCCGCGGCGTCGGCGCGCAGCGTGCTGCCCACGAGATTGCGCACTCCGGGCACGCTCACCTGCGCGGGAGGCTGGAACGACGCGGGCTGCAGCGGGCGCAGCTTGTCGACGACCACCCAGACGCTGGTGGGGTCGGCGAGGTTCACGCACGGCGCGGTGCCCGCAGCCACCGCCGCCCGCACCGCGTCGGCGCCGCCCATCGCGGCGATGGCCGCGGTGTCGTCGTGCTGCGCGAGCGCCTGCGCGACGCCCGACCGATCGCACAGCGCCGCTGCGACGGGCGTCGGGGTCGGCGACGGGGTCGGCGACGGGGTGGGGGTTGCCGTGGGCGTCGCCGCCGGGCGCGTGCTGCCGGGAGTCGATGCGCCGGCTGCCGGACTGCGACCGGCACCCGTGGCGAGGATCACCACCACGGTGGCGACCAGCGCGACGAGGATCACCGCGACACCGGCGAGGACCAGCGGGGTGCGGCGCCCGCGGCGGCCGGCGTCACCGGGGGGCGTCAT
>CAYLMS010000394.1:0-1971 GCA_964384455.1 uncultured Microbacterium sp.
GGCCGTGCTGGTGGCGGGGGTCGCGGCGCCGGCGATCGCGCTCGGCACCCGCGACGTGCTGCGGGCCGGTATCGGCTCCGACGAGCAGGTGCGCCGCGCGGTCAGCCCGCTGTCGACGTATCGCCAGGACTTCGCCGACCCGCGGGCCCGCCAGGTGCTGTTCACCGTGTCGGGAACGCTGCCCGACCGCATCCGGATCGCCACGCTGACCGCCTACGACGGGGTGACCTATCGCGCGCTCGACTCGTCGTCGAGCGCGGCCGACGCCCGATTCGTGCGCGTGCCGTCGAGCGTGGATGCCGGCCCCGGCCGCGTGACGACGGCGCGAGTGGTGGTCGGCGCCCTCGACGGCATCTGGCTGCCCACCTTCGGCAGCGTCAGCCGGGTCGTGTTCGACGGTGCGGATGCCGCGCGTCTGGCCGACGGCTTCTACTACAACGCGGCCAGCACGGCCGCCATCGAGACCGCGCGAGGCGGGCTGCGCAGCGGCGACTCCTACACCGTCACGGCCGCGACGGCGTCGCTGCCGGCGCTCGCCTCGCTCGCCGCCCCCGGCGTCTCCGGCGCTCGCGTGGCGGCGCCCGCGAGCCTGGTCGCCTGGATCAAGCAGCAGGATGCCGGCACCGGCGGCGCGGGCCTCGCCGAGCTGATCGGGAGGCTCCGCGCCCGCGGCTACCTGAGTCACTCGCTGCAGTTCGATGCGGCGGCGCCGCCCTCGTGGGCGACGGCCCTGGGCGACTACGTGTTCCAGCCCAGCGCCTCCGGGCACTCGCTGGCGCGCATCGACGCGTTGTTCCAGGCGCTGCTGGACCGCCAGTCGGCAGCGACGGCCGCAGGCCCCGGCGCCAGCCTGGTCGCGGCGGTGGGCGACGACGAGCAGTTCGCGGTGGCCGCCGCGCTCATCGCCGGGCAGCTCGGCTTTCCGGCCAGGGTGGTGCTGGGTGCGCGGCTGACCGGCGCCGACACCGGGGTGCCCGCGTGCTCCGCCGGGGTGTGCCGCGCGGCGGATGTGACGGCCTGGACCGAGGTGCAGTCGACCGCGGGCCAGTGGGTGCCGGTGGATGTCACCCCGCAGCACACGCAGCCGCTCGACACCGACGTGCATGCGCAGCGCGACCCGCTCAATGCCACCCAGGTGCATCCCCGGGCGGCGCACGACGTCGCGCCGCCCGACCCCGTGCAGCAGGACTCCCACAACGACCTGGGGCCCGCCGGTCCCGACCCGATCGACCTGACGGCGCTGTGGGCGGGCCTGCGTGCGGGCGGCATCGTCGGCATGGTGCTCGCGATCCTGGTCGGGCCGTTCGTCGTGGTGGTCGCGGCCAAGGCGCTGCGCCGGCGCGCACGGCGCCGCGGGGCGGATCCGGTGGCGCAGGTCGTGGGCGGCTGGGAGGAGTACCTCGACGTCGCCGTCGATCACGGCCTGCCGGCACCGCTCGCACGCACGCGCATCGAGGTGGCGCAGCTGCACGAGCGGCCGGCGGCATCCCGGCTCGCCGCGGTCGCCGACCGCGCCGTGTTCTCGGGCGCGGCGACCACGACCGCCGACGCGGAGGAGTTCTGGCGCATCGTGGAGTCCGAGCGCGCCGGGCTCGGCGCAGGGCGTGCGCTATGGCGACGTCTGGCCTCGGCCGTATCCTTGAGATCGTTCACCCGGTCACTGGTCCCCCGCGAACGACCCCGGCCCCGTCCCCCGGCGCGGCCCTCGGAGAGGAGGAAGCATCGTCATGGCGACGATGCGCGCCCGACATGAACGATCCGGGAACGCTGTTCACCTTCCTCGGCCTGCTGCTCGGTCTCGCGGTCTATGTCTGGACCGCGGCGAGCCTGTCCGCGGTGTTCGCCAAGGCGGGCGTGCCCGCCTTCACGGCGTGGGTGCCGGTGTACGGCGTCGCCGTGCTGCTGCGCCTGGCCGGACTGTCGGGCTGGCTCGTGCTGCTCGCGTTCGTGCCGGTGGTCGACATCGCATTC
>CAYLMS010000395.1:0-1967 GCA_964384455.1 uncultured Microbacterium sp.
GCGTGAGCATCTCGATCACGAGGAACACCATGATGAGCACGAGCCAGCCGACCCACGCCCACGCCGCGATGAGCTCCACTGCGCCTCCCTGTGTGTCTCGAACCTAACACGTGCGCACGACGTCGGGGCGGTGCGCGCGGGGCGCGCTTGGTAGGGTCGAATGTCCTTCCCGCGACGGTCGCGGTGTCGGCGCAGCGAGGAGTCCGCCCGTGTCCCAGCCGCTTGAAGCAGGATCGCTCGCCGGACGCACCGCGCTGGTCACGGGGTCGTCCCGTGGGATCGGGGCCGACACCGTGCGGTACCTCGCCGAAGCGGGCTCCGACGTGGTCGTCAATTTCCGCAACAAGGCGCCGCGGGCCGAGAAGCTCGCGGCGGAACTGCGCGCACTGGGCACCCGCGCCCTGGTGATCGGCGCCGACCTGACCGATCGCGGCTCGATCGCGGCGATGATCGACGAGGTGGCCCGCGAGTACGGTCGCCTCGACATCCTCGTGCTGAACGCCTCCGGCGGCATGGAGGGCGGCATGGCCGCGGACTACGCGCTCGTGCTCAACCGCGATGCACAGGTGAACATGCTGCGCGCGGCGCTGCCGCTGATGGGCCCGGGGTCGCGGGTGGTGTTCGTCACCAGCCACCAGGCCCACTTCATCCGCACCACCCCGACGATGCCGGAGTACGAGCCCGTGGCGCTGTCCAAGCGTGCGGGGGAGGACGCGCTGCGCGCACTCATCCCCGAGCTCGAGGAGCGCGGCGTGGAGTTCGTCGTGGTCTCAGGCGACATGATCGAGGGCACCATCACGGCGACGCTGCTGGAGCGGGCGAACCCCGGCGCGATCGCGTCGCGGCGCGAATCCGCGGGGCGGTTGTACAACGTCGGCGAGTTCGCCGCCGAGGTGGCGCAGGCTGCCGTGGATCCGATCCCCTCAGGTCACACCCGCCTGATCGGCGACACCTCCTCGTTCGCCGAGGAGTGAGATCATGCGGGCGGAGGACATCGGCACGCTGATCTCCGTCGGCCGGCCGCGGCTGTCGCCCGACGGATCGTTCGTGGTGTTCGCGACCTCCCGCCCCGACCTCGAGGCGAACCGCAACGTCGGTCAGCTCTGGCGCGTCGACCTGCCTGAGGGCGCCCCACGCAGGCTCACCCGCGGCGCGGCGGACGCGGCTCCGGTGCTTTCACCCGACGGCTCACGCGTCGCGTTCCTGCGCGCAGACGCCAAGGGACGCGCGCAGCTTTTCGTCGTCGAGGCCGGGGGAGGGGAGCCGGTGCAGGTGACCGACGCGCCCCTCGGAGTGGTCGAGACGGCCTGGTCGCCCGACGGTGCGACGCTCGGGTACACCGCGATGGTGCCCGAGCCAGGACGGTACGGCACCGTGGAGGGACTGGATGCCGCGGCCGAGGCCCCTCGCCGGGTGACCGGGCTGCGGTGGCATGCGAATGGGCTCGGCTACATCGCCGACCGGCCCGCGCACGTGTTCCTGGTCGCGGCGCCCGACCTCGCCGCTGAGCCGTCCTACGAGCCCGCCGCGACGGTGCTGGCCGAAGGCGAGACCCGCGCCGTCCGTGCGCTTGTGCCTGCGCCGCCGGTGGCGCTCACCGCCGGGGCGCTGTCGCACAGGTGCATCGCCTTCTCGGCAGACGGTTCCGAGGTGTTCGCCGTGGTCGGTGAGATCGAGCGGGCCCGCCCCGATCTGCGCTCGCGCGTGCTCGCGTTCCCCGTGACGGGCGGTGCGGGCCGGGAGGTGCTGCCTCGTGCGGCCGGACTCGCAGTCAGCGGCGTCGCGGTGGCGGATGACGGTGCCGTGGCGCTGCTCGCCGCCGACGTGGGGGATGGCGGACGCGACTTCGTGGCGCGGAGCGTGGCGCTGTGGCTGCTGGAACCCGGCGGTCCGCGCCGCCTGACCGATCCGGAGAGCATCGATCTCGGCGGCGTGGGCAGTCACGAGACAGCGGAGGGAGACGACTG
>CAYLMS010000396.1:0-1965 GCA_964384455.1 uncultured Microbacterium sp.
ACAGCCCGTCGATCGAGCCCCTCTTCTGCGTGCCCGCGTCGAGTCCGTGCCGCACGAGCTCGGCGAAGGCCTGCGCCTGCGGGTCGGCCGAGAAGGTGATGTGCGCCAGCGCGCGGGCCAGCACGGCACCGGACAGGCCCTTGCCGGTGTCCGCCTTCAGTGCCGCGTCGATCGCGCTCGCCGCCTGCGCCGAGTGCGCATCCAGCCACGCGATCGCGTCGAGATCGCCCTTCACGAGCTGTTTCACGGTCTGCGGATGCCTCGCCAGGAAGTCCGCATCGACCAGCAGCACCGTGGTCGGGAACCTGCCGCCGCGCCACAGCCGGGCTTCGTCGACGAGCACCTTCGCCCCCGCCTCCTCGACCAGCCGCGACACCCACGGCTCGGGCAGCCAGGCGCCGTCGATCCTGCCCTGCTGGAACAGCGCCAGGGTCTGCGCGCTGTCCGTGGGCGTGATCCGCACGTCGCCTCCGCCTGCCGTGTCGGTGCGCAGGCCCTGGGTCTTGAGCCAGCTGCGCAGCGCGACATCCTGCGTGTTGCCGAGCTGAGGCGTCGCGAGCGTCGTGCCCTTCAGGTCCGCCGGTGTCGTGATCGCGCGCCGCACGACCAGGGCGGCGCCGCCGGTGGCCGCCCCAGCGACGATGCGCACCGAGCGTCCCGCCGACTGGATGTAGGAGTTGATCGACGGGCTCGGGCCGATGAACGCGGCGTCGATCGCGCCCGCCGACAGCGCTTCGATGGCCGCAGGGCCGGCCCGGAACGCCTCGGCGGTGATGGTCGCGGCGACGTCCTTCGCGAAGATCCCCTGCGACAGCCCGATCAGCGCCGGCGCGTGGGTGACGTTCGCGACATAGCCGAGCCGCAGCTCGGTCGCGGGCGAACCTGCCGACAGGTCGGCTGCGGCCGCGGGCCCGGCGTCCGCCGAGGCGGCGCAGCCCGCCATGGTCATGGCTGTCAGGGCGAGGGTGAGGATCGTCGCGGTCGCCTTCATGCGTGCGCCTCCTTCGGGTGCGGGTGGGCGGGACAGGGTGTCAGGCCAGCACGGTGCCGGCGGCGAGGGTCGCACCGTCGGACGGGTGGATGACGAGGAACGATCCGCCCGCGCGTCCGCGCGCGTATGGCTCGACCGGCAGGGCCTGAGCAGTGCGCAGCACGGCGCGGCCGATGTCGTTCGCCGCGAGGGCTGCTGCCTCAGCGTGCGCGAGCGCACCCAGGTCGTAGCGACTCGTGATGCGCACGATCGCCTGCACGGTCGCGGTGCCGTGCTTGGCGAGCACCCGCGCCCCCGGCTCGAGGCCGCGCACATCGAGCTGGAACAGCTCTGCGCCGAACTCGCGCACCGCTGCGGGTGCCGTGCCGGACGCGGCGAGCAGCGCGCCGCGCGCGGCATCCACCTCGTCGGCGAGCTCGACCGTCACCGAGCGGGGGGCGGATGCCTCGTCGGCGCTGCGCCCTGCGACCCGGAGCCCGGTGACGGTGGTGTCGATCCCCGCGGGCAGCACGGTGACGCGGTCGCCGATCCGCACCCGACCCGACGCTATCCGGCCGGCCGCGGCCCGGTAGTCGCGGAAGGTCTCGGCGTCGGCGCCGGCTGCGAGTGCTCCCTGCGGGCGGATCACCAGCTGCACGGGCAGCCGGAAGGGCTCGCGGTGCGACTCGAGCTCGCCCTGCGTCGGCAGCGCCTCCAGCAGCTCGATCAGTGCGGGGCCCTGGTACCACGGCGTGCGCGGCGAGCGGTCGACGATGTTGTCGCCGTCCAGCGCCGACACCGGCAGCACGTGCACGCCGTCGAGCGCCAGCTTCGCCGCGACCTCCCGCACCTGGGCCCGGATGGCCGCGAATCCCGCCTCGTCGAATCCGGTGAGGTCGATCTTGTTCACCGCGACGACGACATGCGGCACGCGCAGCAGGGCGAGCACCGCGAGGTGGCGACGGGTCTGCTCGAGCACCCCCTTGCGTGCGTCG
>CAYLMS010000397.1:0-1951 GCA_964384455.1 uncultured Microbacterium sp.
GTCGGCGGGTCTCGCCGTCGCGCCCACGTTCGAGGTGCTTCTGGTCGCGCGCTTCCTGCAGGGCGTCGCAGGTTCGGCCGGCATCGTGATCTCGCTGGCCGTCGCCCGCGACATGTTCAGCGGCATCGCGCTGTCGAGGATGCTGTCGCTGCTGATGATCGTGTCGGGCTCGATGCCGATCATCGCGCCACTGATCGGCGGACAGCTGGCGCACGTGATGGACTGGCGCGGGGTGTTCTGGGTGCTCGCCGGGATCGGTCTCGTGCTCGTCGCGGTGGTCACCTTCGGGCTGCCCGAGACGCTCGACGCCGAAGCGCGGCACGGCGGCGGCTTCGCCCAGCTGCGCAGTCACATGGGGGCGGCGCTGCACGACCGCCTGTTCGTCTCGGTGCTGATCGCCTCGTGCATCAGCGGCATCGCGTTCTTCGCCTATCTGTCGATGGCGAGCTTCGTGCTGGAGGGCGAGTTCGGCCTCTCCCCCCAGCTGTTCGGCGTGGTCTTCGCGATCAACGCGGTCGGCTATGTGATCGGCGGACAGCTCAGCCGGCTGGTCGTGGTGCGCCTCGGGCCGCGTGCCGTCTACATCGCCGGCATGGTCGTCAATGCCGCGGCGACGTGTGTGCTGCTCGCTCTCGTGCTCGCCGGGGCGCCCCCACTCGCGGTGATCGCCGCCCTGACGCTGTTCATGTTCACGGCGGGCCTGTCGGGGCCGAACGGGCAGACGCTGGCCCTCACCCGCCACGGCGAGCGCGCGGGCACCGCCTCGGCCCTCTCGGGCGCGGCCATGTTCGCGGTCGGGCCGATCATCGCGCCGCTGGCCGCGCTCGGCGGCACCACCTCGACGGTGATGGCGATCATGATGGCCGCCGGCACGGCAGCCTCGGCCCTGGTCGTCTGGGTCGCGGTGCGCCCCGCCTCCCGCGGGCTGTACCGGCCGGCGCGGGGCTGAGCGCGCCGCACACCCACGGGCCGAAGTCGTGCGCGAGCGGTCAAGCGCGGCCGCGCGTCGGAGCGCACAATGGCAGGGAGCACGAAGGAGCCGGCGATGTCGCACCATCAGCACGACGAACACCACCACCACGGGCACGGAGAACAGGGCGCGGGCGCGCCGGAGCAGGCCGTGCCGCATCCGTTGGATCCGCTGACCGGCGAGGAGATCGATGCGGCGCGCGCGATCCTCGTCGCCGCGGGCCTGCTCGGCGAGACCGTACGGGTGCCGATGCTGCTGCCGGACGAGCCGACCAGGGAGGAACTCGCCGCCTGGACCCCCGGCGCGCCGATCGACCGCAGGGTCGATGTCACGCTGCTGGATGCCGCCACCGGGGCCGTCACCGAGGCGATCGTCTCGATCACCCGGGCAGCCGTGGTCGCGACCCGGCCGCACGACCCGGCGACCGCGCCCTACGGGCAGCCGCAGTACCTGTTCGAAGAGTACGAGCGGGCCGAGCGCATCGTGAAGGCCTCCCCCTCCTGGCGCGCCGCGATGCGCCGCCGCGGTCTCGAGGATCGCATCGACCTGGCGTTCTGCACCCCGCTGGCCCCGGGCTTCGTCGGACGAGCGAACGAGGTCGGGCGCCGCGTCATCCGCTCGCTGACGTTCCTGCGCGACGCCGAGGACGACATCCCGTGGGCGCACCCGGTGGAAGGGCTGATCGTGCACATCGACCTCGTCACCAACGAGGTGATCGGCATCGAGGACGAGGGCGATACGCCTGTGCCCTCAGCCAGCGGCAAGTACACCCCGGACGCGGTGGGCGCACCGCGCACGTCGCTGAAGCCGATCGAGATCACCCAGCCCGAGGGGCCGAGCTTCCGCGTCAGCGGCTCCCTGGTGGAATGGGAGGACTGGTCGATGCGGGTGGGGTTCAACGTGCGCGAGGGGCTCGTGCTGAACGCCGTGACGTTCGGCGGCCGCAGCGTGCTCGCGCGGGCGAGCGGGCCCGAGATGGTG
>CAYLMS010000398.1:0-1946 GCA_964384455.1 uncultured Microbacterium sp.
GGGTCTCGTCGATGTCGGCGGACCTGCACAAGTACGGCTTCTGCGCCAAGGGCGCCTCGACGGTGCTGTTCCGCAGCCAGGACCTCTGGAAGCGGATGGTGTTCGACTTCCGCGACTGGCCGGGCGGGCGGATGGTGACCCCGACCCTCGCCGGCACGCGGCCGGGCGGCGCCATCGCGGCGGCCTATGCGGTGATGAACTACCTGGGCGTGGAGGGCTATCGCGCGCGGCACAAGCGGGTGACGGACGCGCGCGAGACGATCGAGGCGGGCCTGCGCGAGCGCGGCTACCAGGTGATGGGGCGACCGCAGCTGGGCCTGATCGCCTACGCCGGCATGCCCAGCGTTCCCGCCCTCTGGGCCAAGCTGCGCGAGCGCGGCTGGTTCACCAGCACCACGTCGGAGCCGCCGGGCCTGCACCTGATGCTGTCGCCGGTCCACGCCGAAGTGGCCCAGACCTATCTCGACGACCTCGACTGGGCGACGAAGGAACTGGGCGCGACCCCCGCAGGCGGCGAGGCGGCCCGCTACGGCGGCTAGACGGTCCCGTCACCGCGAGCCCATAAGGGCCGCCTCTTCATCCCGATCGGCTGTCTCCAATGGCGTTCCTGCGCAACAGCGCCGTCAACCGCGCCAACCTCCACTACGCTGTCCAGGCGCTGGCCATGGGGGCCGGCGGGGTGTTCTTCCTGGCCTTCCTGCTGCATGCGGGAGTGTCGGTCCCCGTCACCCTGATGACCCAGGTCGTCATCCTGGCGGCGCGGTTCGTGGCGCGGTCCGCCGTCATGCCCCTGGCGCGGCGGTGGGGCCTGAAGCCGCTGCTGATCTTCGGGGCGCTGGTGTTCGGATGCCAGTATCCGCTGCTGGCGCAGGTGCATGGGCCGGGCCTCTGGCTGGCGGCGGTGTGCCTGGTCGCGGCGGTGGGGGACGCCTTCTACTGGCCGACCTACCACGCCTATTTCGCCGCCCTGGGCGACGCCGAGCATCGCGGCCACCAGGTCGGCGCGCGCGAGGCCCTGGCGGCTGCGGTGGGGGTGGCGGCGCCGCTGCTGGGCGCCTGGGCGCTGGTGACCCTGGGGCCGGTCGCCGCCTTCTCCCTGGTGGGCCTCGTCCAGGCCCTCTCGGTCCTGCCCCTGCTGGGCGCCCCCAACGTGCCGGTGGTCGAGCGCGCGCCGGGCGCCTTGCGGTCGGCGGCGATGGGCATGGTGCTGTTCGTGACCGATGGCTGGAACGCGGCCTGCTTCCTCCTCGCCTGGCAGGTGGTGCTGTTCCTGTCGCTGGGCCAGAGCCTGGCCGCCTATGGCGGGGCCATGGCCTTCGCGGCGCTGGCCGGCGCGGTGGGCGGGCTGCTGCTCGGGCGACGGATCGACCTCGGCCATGGCCGCTGGGCCGCCGTGTTCGCGAACCTGGCGCTGGCCGTCGCCGCCCTGGCGCGCGCGGCGAGCGTCGGATCGCCCTGGCTGGCGGTGGGGGCGAATGCGCTAGGGACCCTGGTGGGCGCCCTGGCCGTGCCGGCGACCATGACGGCGGTCTATAATCTGGCCAAGGCCTCGCCCTGTCCGCTCAGGTTCCACGTGGCCAGCGAGGGGGGCTGGGACGCCGGCTGCGCGGCCGGCTGCCTGGTCGCCGCCGCCCTGGCGGCCCTGGGGGTTCCGCTGTCGGTCGCCATCGCCCTGACCGTGCCGGGGGTGCTGGTGAGCGCGGCGGTGCTCTGGCGCTACTATCCGTCCGGGCGGTCGGTCAAAATTGTGCCATGACGGGGCCTGGCCGCGATCATAGGCTTCGCCGACATCCGCACGGCGGCCCGTTGCCCTCTTGGTGGGCGCCGGCGGTCCGCCTGGGACCTGATCTCGAGCCGGGCTAGCCGGCGGCGACGGTACGCGTAGGATGATGTTGCATCGGGAGACCTGCCCTTGGCCGAAGCGGCGATAACCATCGAAGCCACCG
>CAYLMS010000399.1:0-1945 GCA_964384455.1 uncultured Microbacterium sp.
CCGATCCGCTCGATCACGTCGAACACGCCGATCAGATCGTCGAGCTGAGCCAGCGTACGCGCCCCGAACAGGGCGTTACCCACCAACGGGTCGCACAGCGGGTAGGCGAGCGCGAGTTGCGGCAGGGTCGCACCGAACGACGCTGCGATCTCGTGCAGCCGTGGCAGCGCGGCTGCGATGGCGTCGTGGCCGCCGTCGTAGTTGCCCACCGTGTAGCGGTCGTCGCCCTTGCCGAGCAGCCGGCCGCCCTCGAAGATGTACGACGCCTGCAGCGTCAGGGCGGTGTCGCGGCTGAGCGTCTGCACCGGGTCGCCCTGCGCGATCGCGTGGTGGAAGATGCTGTACACCACCTGGCTGTACTGCGGCGGCTCGATACCGACCCGCCGCGCCTCGGCCTGCGCCTCGGTGATCTGCCTGATCGACCAGTTGTTGATCGCCCAGTGCCTGGCCAGGCCGGCGTCGAGCACCTCCTTGACCCGACCCACCACGACCTTCGCGTCGTAGAGCGACTCCCGGATGCCGCCGCCGAGCACGACGAAGTCGGCGTGATCGGTGCCGTGGCGCACCAGCGTCTGCTCGCACACGGTCTTCAGGCCTACCCCGAGCTCGGCCGGGTCGCCCGAGGCATGGTCGGTGCCGAGCCATCCCTTGAGGCTGAGCAGGTAGTCCTCGCGGCGCACGCCGGCGGCGGCGATGGCGCGTCCGACGATGATGTCGGTGGGCGAGTCGTACTGGTTGGTGTCGAAGCCTGCGCGGTAGATACCGACGTCGAACCACAGCGACCCGACGTCGCGCAGCCGGCGCACCATGTCGATCGACTCCTCGAACACGGCGCGGTCCCACGTGTGCCACGACCCCAGTGACAGTGCGGGCACGGTGATCCCGGCCGACCCCAGTTCGTGTGTGGGCACTGCGCTCATGTCGTCCTCCGCCTTCGTCGCCAGTGCATCCCATCGTGCGGGCGGTGGGCAGGACGTGGAAGTCACCCATCGGGGCAAGGATGGGACTTCTGGATGCCGCTGAATGCCGCTGCACGCCGGCATCGCGCCTCGGCTGCGCGGGTCAGCGCGCGGATCGCTCCGCGCGCCACCGGGCGCCTGCGTCGGCGCCGAGCCGCGGGGGTGGGGATGCGGCAGCCCGCGGCGCAGCACCGAGTCTGATCGGGTTGGCGATCGTGCTCACCGTGCGCACGTCGTCGTGCTGCTGGGCGACGGGACCGAGCCCGAGCGAGTCGGCGAAGGCGATCGCTTCGTCGATCGTGTTGACCAGTCCGGCAGGCACCCCGGCAGCGGTGAGTCGATGCACCCACTCCGCAGCCGCACCCGCGGCCAGTCGTCGCTCCAGCTCGGCGCGCAGCTCGGCGCGATGCGCGACGCGCGCCGGGTTGGTGGCGAAGTGCTGCGGCACCGGCATCCCGAGCACCTCGGCCAGCGAGGCGAATTGGCGGTCATTGCCCACGGCGACGACCAGGTCGCGATCGGCGGCTCGGAACAGCTCGTAAGGGGCGATGCTCGGATGCGCGTTGCCCATGCGGCGCGGTGCCATCCCGGTGGCGAGCGTGCCCGCAGCCTGATTCACCAGCGCGCTGAGCAGGCTGGACAGGAGGTCGACCCGCACCACGCTGCCCGCACCGGTGCGCTCCCGCTCGCGCAGCGCGAGCAGGATGCCGCTGAACGCGTTGAGCCCGGTGAGCACGTCGACCAGTGCGACGCCCACCTTCAGCGGCTCCCCATCGGGGGTGCCGGTGATGCTCATCAGTCCGCCGACCGCCTGCACCAGCAGGTCGTAGCCGGGCAGACCGGCCCCTTCGCCCTCGCCGAACCCGGTCACCGAGCAGTAGACCGCCCGCGGGTTCGCCGCCTGCACGGCCGCGGCATCCAGTCCGAAGCGAGTCATCACTCCCGGTCGGAAGTTCTCGATCACCACATCGGCGGTGTGCGCGTAG
>CAYLMS010000400.1:0-1941 GCA_964384455.1 uncultured Microbacterium sp.
TGCCGGAATCATCATCCGACCGCGTGACGAGTGCAGCGGCCCCGGCATCGCCCACGAGGAGCGCGAGGAGATCCGGGGTGCGCACACGCGGGCCGGCTTCCCCGACGCCGGCGACGAGCCGATCGACGACGGCCGCAAGTCGGAGACCGCGGTCAGGCCCACGCATCTCGTCGGCAAGGTCGACGACGACGGCAAGCCTCCGAAGAACAAGGAGGGCGCGGGCTACTGACCCGCATCCTCGATGCAGAACGGCCGCCCCCCTGGGGGCGGCCGTTCTGCATGTGCGGACGAGCGGGCGCGGGGGCGCAGGCGTGCGGACATGCGCGCATGCGCGCGTGACTCCTGATGCCGCGCGATTCCCTGGCGCATGACGTCGGCTGCGACCGCACCCGCGACCACACGCGCCGGAAACTCCGAGCGCCCGAATCCCCGACCCACGTCGTCGGCTGCGACCACGCCCGCGACCACACGCACCGGAAGCTCCAGCGCCGCGCCAATCCCCGGCCCGCGTCACCGCCCACGGCCGCACCTGCGACCACACGCGCCGGCAACCACGGCCCCCACGTCAATCCCCGACCCGCGTCGTCGCCAAGCGCCGCACACACGACCACACGCGCCAGCAAGTCCGGCCCCCGCGTCAATCCCCGACCCGCTGACGTCGCCAAGCGCCGCACACACGACCACACGCGCCGGCAATGTCTGGCCTGCAAGTCCGGGCGCCGCGCCGATCCCCGACCCGCGTCGTCGCCAAGCGCCGCACACACGACCACACGCGCCGGCAACTCCAGCACAGCGCACAGCACAGCGCCCCGGTCTTCCAGGAAGGATCCGGGGCGCCGCGGTGACGAGCTACGACGGCTCAGTGCGCGTGGTAGCCGCGGTAGTACTCGTACACCCAACCGACGATGGCGACCAGGAACACGCCGAGTCCGATGGGCATCATCCAGGAGCCGACTGCGAGTCCGAGCATCCCGAGCGCCGCGGCGAACGCGAGCACGATAGGCCACCAGGACCACGGGCTGAAGTGGCCCATCTCGGGCTCGCCGTCGTCGATCTCGGAGGTCATGATGTCCTCGGGCAGGTCACCGCCCTGCGCCTTGTGCACCCGGCCGAGGTAGAACGCGATCAGCGCCGCCATGATCGCCGTGAAGTAGAGCGCGACCGTGCCCACCCACTCGATCGCGTGATACCACACGACCTCGGAGTGGTCGAGGATGTTCCAGACTGTGTACAGCGTTCCCGCGAAGGCGAAGAAGACGCTGATGATCCACCAGATGCCGACGTTGGAGCGCATCTACTTGACCCCTGCCTCGGAGGTTCCGGCGACGACGGGCTCCGCCGCATCCGGGTGATTGAGATCGAACGCCGGGCGCTCGCTGCGGATGCGCGGGATCGACGTGAAGTTGTGCCGCGGCGGCGGGCAGCTGGTCGCCCATTCGAGCGACGCCGCGTAGCCCCACGGGTCGTTCACGGTCACCCGCGGAGCCTTGCGCGCCGTGATCCACACGTTGAACAGGAACGGGATCATGGATGCCCCGAGCAGCATGGCGCCGATCGTCGACACCTGGTTCTCCCATGTCCAGTTGTCGTACGGCGAGTAGTCCGCGTAGCGGCGCGGCATGCCGTCGACGCCCAGCCAGTGCTGGATCAGGAAGGTGGTGTGGAAGCCGATGAACAGCATCCAGAAGTGCACGTAGCCCAGCCGTTCGTTCAGCAGCTTGCCCGTCCACTTGGGCCACCAGAAGTAGAACCCGGAGAACATCGCGAACACGACCGTGCCGAACACCACGTAATGGAGGTGGGCGACGATGAAGTACGAGTCGGAGATGTGGAAGTCCAGCGGCGGCGAGGCCATGATCACGCCCGTGAGCCCGCCGAAGACGAACGAGACCAGGAAGCCGAGTGCGAACACCATCGGCGTCTCGAACGTCACCGAGCCGC
>CAYLMS010000401.1:0-1933 GCA_964384455.1 uncultured Microbacterium sp.
CGAGCCGTCTGCCCACCCATTCAGGTTGCCGCAGCCGACCTTCCAATAGCCCGACAGATTCTCCGCGGTCGTCACCGAGGGCTTCGTCGCCGCGAGCGCGCCGTCGACATAGAGCGCCATTCCCGCTGACGAGAGGGTGGCGACCACATGATGCCACGCGCCGTCGGCATAGCTGGTACCGGCAGGAGTGGCGATCACCTGCACCGATCCCGTATACACCCCGAACACCACCCGTCCGGTCGGGTCGAGGTAGATGTGCCGATCGTAGTTCGAGTCGAGCGCCGAGTTGCTGGCGCTGCCGTAGCCGATGATCTTGCCGTTGCTGGTGGTGGAGGTCTTGAACCACGCCTCCAGCGAGAACGTATTGGGGATGCTGCCGCCGCTGAGCTTACCAGGCGCGAACAGGCACTGGTTCGTGCCGTTGAAGTTCACCGCGGCGACCAGACTGTCGCGCGGGCACGCCACTGGCGGTGTGGAGTTCACCGTGGTGGAGGATTGATAGGCACCTGTGCGCGAGTTGCCAGAGAGGTCGGGGGCGCTCGTCGTACTACCCGTTCCCATCGCGTAGACGAATCGGGTGCTCGGGGCGCCGAGGCTCGTCTGCGCACCCTGACAGGTGAAGAACGTGCGCGTACCGACGGTGTTCGTGGAGTTTCTGATCGATGCCGCGAACGCGGCACCGGTGGTGAAGGCACCGAGCACCACCACGACGACCACGGTCACGGCGGCGATCGCGGCGACGATCCAGCCGCGCGACACAGCGCGTTCGGTCGCCACCCCCTCGGCCGCCTCGCGCGTGAGGTCGCGGTCGCGGCGCAGCACGGCGAACAGGAACGGCACAAGGCAGAGCACGATCAGGGCGATGCGCCACCACAGCGAGAGATCGGGCAGCGGATTGAGCACGTACGCGCCGTTCGGCAGGCGGTCCGACGTATGCGCGACGACGTCCTGGCCCATCTCAGCGTGCACGCCGTTCGCCGAGAGGGGAAACAGCCCGGTGTTCACCACGTGCATGAGCACACCGGCACCGTCGTCGGCGGCCCGCCAGTTCAGCAGTTCCATGTTGAACCAGGGCCGCAGCCACCATCCGATCAGGGTGATCGTGATCGACCAGCCGATCATGCGAATGCCCCATCGCCAGCGCAGCGGGATGCTCCGCAGACGCACGACGGCCTCAACGATCACGACGCCCAGCAACAGCCATGGCAAGGCACGCAGCAGGAATCCGAATCCCGGTGCGAGCCCGACCGCCTTGCCGATGATCGCGGCGGGCCTGATCCGCCAGCCGTCGGGCGCTCCGTTCAGGTCGCCCTTGGTGATGAACCCCTGCGGCGACTCTCCCACGATGCGGTGCGTGACGATGCGGGCGTTCTCGGTGAAGCTGATGATGTCGCCCACCTGATACTGCGCCTGCGGCTGCGCCACCACGAGGGTGCCCACCGGGGCCGTCGTGCTCATGCTGGGCGTCACGATCGCCAACAGTCTCGTGCCCGTGACGAGCATCACCACGCCGAGCACGAGCGCAACGCCGACGGCGATCGCTGCGAGCACCCAGGGTGCGCGCAGCGATCGCCGTGTCATCGGTTCCTCAGGACTTCAGCGATTGTCAGGAGCTGAATGCCCAGGTCAGCGGCTGCGACACCTGCAGACCCTGGTAGGTGTTTCCCGCCGCGACCGGAAGGCTCACCTGGAAGGTGTAGACGACCGACGCGCCGGCGGCGACCGTCGTGCCGCCGGGCGCGGTGACGAGGTTGATCGGCGCGGTGAACGCGGCGAGCGTGCCGTTGTAGATGGTGTTCGCGCCCGAGGTGATCTTCAGGGTGAGCTGTGCGCACAGGTCGGTCGCGGTGCCGTTGGGCGTGCCGAGGTTCGACTGCGTGCAGGTGCCGGGGGTGAGGGTGAACGCGTTCGCCGTGATGTTGCCGGTGTTCTT
>CAYLMS010000402.1:0-1912 GCA_964384455.1 uncultured Microbacterium sp.
CCTGCGCGACCGTCGCGGCGGCGAGGTCGCCGGGCACAAGCTCACCGCCTGATACAGCTTGTAGCCGGCGGATCGACCCACGAGCGTCGGCCCTCCGGGTCGCGATGTGCGCCGGCGAGCCGATCACCGAGGTTGCTCAGAACTTCTTCGGGAACTGCGCGATGATGCCGGCGCTGAGCATGTCGGACATCTGATCCATGTGACGTTGCGCCTGGTCGAATCCGACGATGGCTTGGGTGTAGTTGCCCCCCAGCACCTCCGATGCGTAGCCGATCGTCTGCGTGATGTGCTCCCTCATCATGGAGCGCATCTCCCCGACGGACCACCGCGGGTTTGCCTTCGCGAGAAAGTCGGCGATGTCCTGCGCGTTCGCGTACCAGGTCGCGACCGCCGCATCGAGCGCTGCCTTGTCGCCCGCCTTTGCCGCCACGAGCACCGGCACGGCATCCTTGATGTGCGTCTGAAGGAGCTGGGTCAGTCTGCTGCCAGCCGCGGGACCGTAGTACGCGGCCACGGCATTGCCGATGTCCGTCTGGTTCGCCAGGAGCCGATCGATGGTCGGCTGCAACGCGGGCGACCCGGAGGCGAACGCCACGACCGCGTCGTAGGTCCACTGCATGTGCTGATCCCACAAGGTGCGCATGGCCGTGTACAGCGAGGTGCGCGCCGAGGTCTTGGCGCTGGTGTGACTGTCGACGACGTGCATCTGCATCGCCGAAGCCGCTGGCGCGGTGCTGGCGGCGCAACCAGCGATGCCCGCGCCGCCGACCAGGAGGATCGAGGCGAGGGCGACTGCCGACACGCGGGTCGTGGTGATCCGGTTCAGGTTCATGGTTCGTGCCTTTCTTCAAGGGACGGTGCCTGCATCATTCGAGCCACCGACCGTGTGCTTGGTTAGTGCGTCGATGACGGCAGGTCTTACCGAATCCGCAGCAGGTCCGACGATCGGGTCTCGACGGTAAGAATCAGCGCGGGCGGCGCACTAACAGGTATGCACGGTTCTCGGAGCGGGACTCTCGAACGACCGCCGTCGGACTCGATATGGTTGGTGGCGAGCGATGTCCGGTGCACTGTCGCGGGCAGGGCAGGTGCAGAGGAGGCGCCGGTGGATGACGAGTCCGGGCTGAAACTGGAGTCGATTGACCGGATCGCTGGCGATGCCACCGGTTACCCGGATCACGAGTGGATCCCGCGGTTGCGTGCCACCGGACACGTCCGTGACGAGGCGATCGGTCGCTTGCACCTGCTGCTCGTCCGCGCAGCACGGCAGCAGATCGCGCGAATGCCTGAGGGCCGGACTCTCGGCGCAGTGCGCAGAGATGAAGCAGTGCAAGCAGCCGCAGACCACGCGGCGGTGTCGGTACTCGCCCGACTCGATGATTTCGAGGGGCGCAGCCGGTTCACGACATGGGCGTACAAATTCGCTATTCTGCAGGCGGCCACGGAGCTGCGACGCACCGCCTGGCGCCAGCGAGAGGTCGCCTTCGACGACGTTCCTGAACGCTTCGCGCGTTCAGACCAGTCGCCAGAGATTCGAGCCGAAAGTAGCGAACTCGCCGCTGCGGTGCGCGCCGCACTGGCGAACTCTCTCACGGCGCACCAGCGGCGTGTCGCAATGGCGCTGCTGATCGACGAGGTACCGATCGATGTCCTCGCCGACCGTCTGCAGACCACCCGCGGTGCGCTGTACAAGACGCTGCACGATGCGCGCAAGAGATTGCGCGGCGCACTGAGCGAAAGTGGATTGGTGCCACCGGAATACGGAAAGGATGGCGTGCGATGAATCGCGATGAGGGACGGCTGAGCGACGCGGCGGTGCACGCACTGACACTCGACACCGATCCTTGGATGTCGTGCGACGACTGCTTTGCTCAGGTCGACAGCGAGATCGAATCGCTTGGTGGATGCGTCG
>CAYLMS010000403.1:0-1904 GCA_964384455.1 uncultured Microbacterium sp.
TGAGGCTGGCGATGAGCCGGTCACGGGCCGCGGTCTGCGCCTGCTGCAGATTTGCTTGAGACGAAGCGAGCTGTGCCTGTGCCGAGGTCTGCTGCGCCGTGGTGCCCGAGGCGGCGGCGGTCACCGCTGCCTCGGCTTGCGCGACCTGCGCCTGTGCGATGGCCACGCTGCTCTGCAGCGAGGTCGGGTCGATGGTCGCGAGCGGCTGGCCTTCGGTGACGGTCTGGCCCACCTTGACGTTCACCGTCTCGACCGTTCCTGACGTGGAGAAGGACAGATCCGACTCGGTCGCCGGCGCGATGGTGCCTGTGGTGGCGACGGTCTGCTGAAGCGTCGTCGTCGTGGCGGCAATCGTCTGCACCGTGGGCGCTGCAGTCGCGCTGCGCGCCCAGATCAACGCTCCGCCCCCGCCGAGGATCAGCACCACAACTCCTGCTGCTGCGCTGATGATCGTGACCCGGCGACGCCACCAAGGCCGCGTGGTGGCGGCTTGTGCCGTCTGCTGTTCTGACACTCTCTCGTCTCCCCTCGCAGGATTTCTGAGGGAACGCTAGATCGCGCGATTGGGTGTGGTGAATGAGAAACCTATGCGTAGGCACCGACTTGCGAGCGAGTGGGTCTGTCGATCCGGCATAGGGGTGGTCGGGCTCAGGCGTCCGAATGCCGTAGACTGTTCCTTTGGTGCGCGCACTCTGCTGTCGCACCGCGAACGTGAGCCCTCCACTGGCCCTTCGCGGCATCCGGGAGACCGGGCAGGCGAAGCACCCCGGAGCGGGATTCACGAACCTCTCCGTTCGACAAGAAAGCAGCACTACTGTGACGCGCACCTACACCCCCAAGGCCGGTGAGGTCACGCGTCAGTGGCTCGTCATCGACGCCACCGACGTGGTCCTCGGCCGCCTGGCCTCGCACGCGGCAGCCCTGCTGCGCGGCAAGCACAAGCCGACCTTCGCGAGCCACCTCGACACCGGCGACTTCGTGATCATCGTCAACGCCGACAAGGTGGCGCTGACCGGTCAGAAGCTGCAGAAGAAGCTCGCCTACCGCCACTCCGGCTACCCGGGCGGGCTGAAGTCGGTCTCCTACGAGGAGCTGCTGGAGCGCAACCCGGTGCGCGCCGTCGAGAAGGCCGTGCGCGGCATGCTCCCGAAGAACAGCCTCGGCCGTGCGCAGCTGAGCAAGCTCAAGGTCTATGCGGGCGCCGAGCACCCGCACGCGGCGCAGCAGCCGACCCCCTACACGTTCGACCAGGTCGCCCAGTAAGCGCCGAGAGATCAAGGACACACTGATGGCGAAGATCGCTGACTCGCTCGACGAGGCCCCCCAGAACTACTCCACCTCCACTCCGGCCGACCAGGTGGTCGCCGAGACGCCGCGACCCGTGCTGAACGTGCCCGGCGCAGCCGTCGGCCGCCGCAAGCAGGCCATCGCCCGCGTGCGCCTGGTGCCCGGCTCCGGCGTCATCACGGTGAACGGCCGCACGTTCGAGGACTACTTCCCGAACAAGCTGCACCAGCAGCTGGTCACCGATCCCTTCACGGTGCTCGACCTGTCCGGAGCGTACGACGTCATCGCGCGCATCTCGGGCGGCGGGCCCTCGGGCCAGGCCGGCGCGCTGCGGCTCGGCATCGCCCGCGCCCTGAACGGCATCGACGCGGAGAACAACCGCCCGACCCTGAAGAAGGCGGGCTTCCTCTCGCGCGACGCCCGCGTGAAGGAGCGCAAGAAGGCCGGTCTCAAGAAGGCCCGCAAGGCTCCGCAGTACTCGAAGCGCTGATCGGCGCGCCACCGATGCCGCTGTTCGGCACGGATGGGGTGCGGGGGCTGGCCAACGGCACCCTCACCGCCGATCTGGCGCTCGGCCTGGCTCAGGCGACGGCCGTCGTCCTGGGCCAGGGCCGCTC
>CAYLMS010000404.1:0-1895 GCA_964384455.1 uncultured Microbacterium sp.
CCCAGCAGCGCCACCACGCGCCGCGGGACTGACGCGCTCTCAGCCGCCGATCGTGCCGCCGGCGCTCGCGCCCGCCGCGATGCCGACGACGGTCGCTACGGCGAACAGCACCGCGCCGAGGGCCGCCGCGACGATCGCCACGATGCCGGGCGCCCGCCCGCGCCGCTGCACGATCGCCACTATGCCCTGCACCAGCGCCCACACGCCGAGCGCGGTGCCCGCCCAGAACGCCACCTCGGCCAGCAGCACCCAGTCGCGCACTCCGGAGAGCGCCGACAGGTCGGGCTGCGTCTGCGCCGGCAGCTCGGCGATGCCCTTGCCTGCGCCGAGCCCGATCTGGAACGCCGCCACGGCGGCCACGATCCAGGGCACCAGCGCGGCGGCGAGCCCGAGGCACATCGCGACCAGGCCGAGCGTGCGCCGCGGTGCCGCGGGGGCCTCCAGGGCGGCGCCGAACTGCGGATGCCGCGGCACGGCGTACGGTGCCGCGAACCCGGTGGAGCCCGCGGGCGGCGCCGGGGGAGGCGGAGGCACAGGCGGCGGGAGGCTCATCCCGTCATCCTCGCAGGTGCGCAGGCGCCGGCGCATCCGAGCACTGTCGCACGGCCGCCGTAGACTCGTGCGGTGACAGTTCCCGGGATCACGCGCGCCCTGATGCAGGCAGACACCTTCCGGGAGGCGCTGGCGGGGGCATCCCTCGACGGCGACGTCTCGCTCGTCGACGGGCTGGACGCCCCGCTGCTGGCCGGTCTCGTCGAGGCCAGGAGTGCGCGCGGACTGCCGCCCGTGCTGCTGGCGGTCGTGCCCACCGGTCGGCGCGCGGAGAGTCTCGCGCCCGCGCTGCACGCACTGCTGCCCGACGCGCAGGTGCTCGACTTCCCCGCCTGGGAGACGCTGCCGCACGAGCGGCTGAGTCCGAGCACCGAGATCGTGGGGCGCCGGCTCGAGGTGCTGCGCCGCGCCGCCCTGTGGGACGGCGCCGCGCCGCTGGTGGTCGTCGCCTCGGTGCGCGCAGCGCTGCAGCCGCTCGCGGCGGGACTGGCCGACACCGCGCCGATCCGGCTCGCGGTGGGGGAGCGCGACCACGCGCTCGACGAGGTCGCCGCGCAACTGGTGCAGCGCGCCTACCATCGCGTCGACCTGGTGTCGCGACGCGGTGAGTTCGCCGTGCGCGGCGGCATCCTCGACGTATTCCCGCCCGTGGCCGATCACCCGTGCCGGGTGGAGTTCTTCGGCGACGAGGTCGACCAGATCCGGGCCTTCTCGGTCGCCGATCAGCGGTCGCTGCCGGGCGACGTGGCCGAGGTGCTGCTGCCCGCCGGGCGCGAGCTGCTGCTCACCGACGCGGTGCGCGCCCGCGCCCGCACGCTGGCTGCTGCGCACCCAGGTCTCCGCGGCATGCTGGAGAAGCTGGCCGAGGGCATCCCGGCGGAGGGCATGGAGTCACTCACCCCCGCGCTGATCGACGAGCTCGTCACCCTGGTCGACTACCTGCCCGAGCGTGCGGCGGTGGCGCTGGTCGATCCCGAGCGCTGCATCACCCGTGCCATCTCGCTCGCCGAGACGAACCGCGAGTTCCTCGACGCGGCCTGGAGCGCGGCGACCGCCGGCGCCTCCGCGCCGATCGATCTGGGTGCCGGCGACTTCGTGCCGCTGCCCGTGCTGCGCGACGCGACCAAGGCTCGCGGCGGGGTGTGGTGGACGCTGAGCGTGTTCGACTCGGGCGCCGCCGACGACGCCGAGGCGGGCTCCGCGCCGTCCGGTGCGCCGGTGCGGGTGCAGGCATCCGTCGTGCCGTCGTTCGCGGGCAGTGTCGACGGCGCCACCGCACGGGTGGGCAGCCTCGTCGCCGACGGCTGGGCGGTCGTCGTGGCCGCGTCGGGAGCGGGGCTGGC
>CAYLMS010000405.1:0-1891 GCA_964384455.1 uncultured Microbacterium sp.
GTCGCGGGGGCGGTCTGGGAGGCCCTCAAGCGCGGCTGGGCCCGCCTGCGCCACCTGCCGGCCCCGCCGCCGGTCGACATCGCCAAGGCGCTCCCGCTCACCTACGTGGTCTCCGGGCTGCTGCTGGTCCTCGGCGCCATCACGATCGTCGCCGACCTCGTGAAGCCCATCACGCTGCAGTAGGCGGCGGGGCCGGAGGCGGGAGGGGCGCCGACGGGGGATGATGGACCCATGGACGTCGCCCTCGGTATGCCCGCCCTGCCCGCACCCGTGCTCGCCGAGCGTCGGGTCAGCCGCAAGATCCGCCTGAACCACCCGACTCACCCGGTCGAGGTCGGCGGCGATGCACCCATCTCGGTGCAGTCGATGGCGACCACCCTGACCGCCGACGTGAACTCCACGCTGCAGCAGATCGCCGAGCTCACCGCCGCCGGCTGCCAGGTCTTGCGGGTCGCAGTCCCGAGCCAGGACGACGCCGACGCCCTCTCGCAGATCGCCAAGAAGTCCGGCATCCCGGTGATCGCCGACATCCACTTCCAGCCCAAGTACGTCTTCGCCGCCATCGACGCGGGCTGCGCCGGCGTACGCGTGAACCCGGGCAACATCAAGCAGTTCGACGACAAGGTCGGCGAGATCGCCCGCGCCGCGAAGGACGCCGGCATCCCGATCCGCATCGGCGTCAACGCGGGCTCGCTCGACAAGCGCCTCCTCGAGAAGTACGGCAAGGCGACGCCGGAGGCCCTCGTCGAGTCGGCGCTCTGGGAGTGCTCGCTGTTCGAGGAGCACGACTTCCGCGACATCAAGATCTCGGTGAAGCACCACGACCCCGTCGTGATGGTGCAGGCCTACCGGCTGCTCGCCCAGCGCTGCGACTACCCGCTGCACCTCGGCGTCACCGAGGCCGGCCCCGCCTTCCAGGGCACGATCAAGTCCGCCGTCGCCTTCGGTGCCCTGCTCTCCGAGGGCATCGGCGACACCATCCGCGTCTCCCTCTCGGCCCCGCCGGTCGAGGAGGTCAAGGTCGGCATCCAGATCCTGGAGTCGCTGAACCTGCGCAAGCGCGGCCTCGAGATCGTGTCCTGCCCGTCCTGCGGCCGCGCCCAGGTCGACGTCTACACCCTGGCCGAGCAGGTGACGGCGGGCCTCGAGGGCCTCGCCGTACCCCTGCGCGTGGCCGTCATGGGCTGCGTGGTCAACGGCCCGGGCGAGGCGCGCGAGGCCGACCTCGGGGTCGCCTCGGGCAACGGCAAGGGGCAGATCTTCAAGCGCGGCGAGGTCGTCGCCACCGTGCCGGAGAGCCAGATCGTCCAGACGCTCGTGACCATGGCCCTCGAGATGGCCGAGGAGATGGGCGTCGACCCCGAGAGCGGCGAAGCCGCCCCGGTCGTGTCCGTCGGCTGACCCACCCACCAGCTCTTGCCCAGCAAACGGTTGTTTCCCAGGCTGTTCGAGCCCGAGAAACAACCGTTTGGTGGGCGAATCCGGGTCAGTGGGCGGCGGCGAGCGCCGCTCGGATGCGGTCGATGACGGCCGCCGGGTTCGTGACGAGCTCGTGGTAGGTCCACCGGACGACGGTGTAGCCGGCTCGGCGCAGCGCATCCTCGCGCAGCTTCTCCGCCTGGACGTCGGCGATGGACGCGTACTTGCCGAGTCCGTCGGCTTCGCCGATCACCCGGTGGTCGGGCCAGAGGAAGTCCACGCGGTACCGGCGGCCGTCGTCAGCCGTGACCCACTCCTGGAGCAGGGGCGGGACCACGCCGCACTCGTGCATCCAACCGCGCGAGATCGACTCCAGCGGCGACTCTGCGGCGGAGGCTGTGAGCGTCAGGGCTTCGGAGAGTCGCCGCAGGTCGTACACCCAGTCCAGGCGGGCCATCGCCGCGCGCACCAT
>CAYLMS010000406.1:0-1888 GCA_964384455.1 uncultured Microbacterium sp.
GGCGGCATCGGCCGATCCCTCGCCGAGGCCTTCCGCGCCGAGGGCGACCACGTCGTCCTCGTCGACCTGGTCGGCGACGCGCTCACCGCGATCGGCGCCGAGCTCGGCGTGGCGACCTACGGGCTCGACCTCACCGACGCCGACGCGGTCACCGCGACGGTCGAGCGGATCGCCGCTGAGCAGGGCCCGATCGGTGCGCTCGTGAACAACGCCGGCATCCTGCACCTGCACGGGCCGGTCGTCGCTCTGCGGGTCGCCGACTTCGAGGCGACGCTGCGCGTGAACGTGCTCGGCACGTTCGCGATGACCCAGGCCGTGGCACGGCACATGATAGCGACCGGCACCAGGGGTGCGATCGTGAACATCTCCTCGATCGGCGCGCGGCAGCCCACGCCGGGGATGGGCGCGTACGAGTCGAGCAAGGCGGCGGTGGACGGCCTCACCCGCTGGGCCGCGATCGAGCTCGCCGAGCACGGTATCCGGGTCAACGCCGTCGCCCCCGGCCCCGTCGACACCCCGATGATGAAGATGGGGCTGCCCGAGGGCTCGCCGATGCGCGAGGCGTGGCTGGCGCGCATCCCGCTGAAGCAGCTGGCCGACCCGGTGCAGGTGGCCGCGGCCGCCGTGTTCCTCGCCTCGGGCTCAGCCGCCGACATCACCGGCGTGAGCCTGCCGGTGGACGGCGGTCAGCTGCTCGCCTGATCCGGGGCGCTCGGGGTCGTCCACCGTAGCCCCGGAAAGCGGGCGAAGTCGCGGTCGAAGCTGACCCACGTCGCGCCCGCTTCGATCGCGACCGCCGCATGCGCCGCGTCTGCGACCAGGTTCCCGCGTGCCGCCCCCGCCTGACACGCGTCGGCGAACACCTCCCAGTGGCGCGCGCCCGGCTGCACACGGAGCACACCGGGCGCAGCACGCAGCGCGGCGACCTGGGCGAGCGCCACCTCGAGCGGCGTCGGCGTGGTGAAGATGCGCGGGTGCGTCACGACGCGCACGAAGCCGGCGAGCACGGCATCCGTCACACCGAGCGCCTGCCTGCCGGCGACAGCACCTATGAGCCAGTCGCGGGCGACGGGATGCTGGGGCGCGTCGGTGCGGTGAGCAGCCACGAGCACGTTGACATCGGGGATGAGCATCTCACGCGTCCATGCGGTCGAGCAGATCGGCGGAGTCGGCGAGGTCCACGCCCGCGCGGAGCCCGTCGCCTTCGAACGGGGCCAGCACGTAGCCGTGCGGCTCCGCGGGCACCTCCACCAGCCTGCGACGCAGCGCGTCTTCCAGGAACGAGGTGAAGGTCTGTCCCTCCGCGAGCGCCCTCGAGCGCACCATGCGGTAGAAGTCGTCGGGCAGGCGGATGGTGGTGCGCATGCCACGAGCATATCGCGCGGTATGTCGATATGTCGCGATCCGCGGTCAGCCGGCGGAGGCGACCGCTGCGCGGTCGAAGACGAGCTCGCCGCCGAGATACGTGCGCTCGACCTGCAGCCCGGGCACGCCGGTCGCACCGACGTCGTAAGGGCTGGCGTCGAGCACGACGAGATCGGCGACCTTGCCCGGCTCGAGCGTGCCCTTCCACTCCTCGGCGTGATCCTGCCACGCCGGCACGGCGGTGTACGCGCGCAGCAGCGTGTGCAGCCGCGCCTGCGGGTCGGTCGTCTCGCCCATCAGCCGGTCGGCCGCAGCGATCTCGGCCCGCCAGTCGGGGGCGAGCACCGGGGAGTCGGAGCTGAGGGTCAGCGGCACCCCGGCATCGAGCATGGCCTGCACGGGCCAGGCCGCGGCGACCCGGTGCGCCTCGAGTGCGCCGCCCAGCCAGTCGCGGGTGAGGTCGGCGATGCCCGCCTGCAGCGTGACACCCATGCCGGCCGCGACGAGCCTGCCCAGCGACTGC